>CAXBAZ010000548.1:0-3413 GCA_963973395.1 uncultured Acidimicrobiaceae bacterium | reverse complement strand
CACCACCGAACCGTCGGGCGACCTCGAGCCGTTGAAGATCAGCCTGTCACTGCCCGCAACCGGCCCACTCGCCCCCAATGGAGATGGCAACAAGGCAGGCTTCGAGTTCTACTTCGAGCAGAACGGCAACACAGCCGGTGGACGCCCCGTCGAGATCATCACCTCTGATACCCAAGGGGCGCCCGACGTCGCAGTTCAAGAAGCCCAACAGGCCCTGGAACGCGACGGCGTCGACGTCCTCGCCGGCTACGTGTCGAGCGCCGCTGCGCTCGCAGTCCGAGACCTAGCCGTGCGCGCCGAGGTGCCGCTCGTCGTCACTCAGGCGGCCACGGGCCAACTCGTTGCCGAGGACGACCCTGCCTCGCAGTGGGTGACCCAGGCCATTGCACCGTTCGATGCGACGTTCGTGCCGATCACCGAGCAGGCGATCGAGGACGGCGCAACGAACATCGTCTTCATGGGCAGTGACTACGAAGCCGGCTACGACGCCGAAGCTGCCACACAAGAGGCGGCAGCAGCGAATGGCGCGACTGTGGTCGACAGCATCTTCGCTCCGCTCGGAACCCAAGACTTCGCCCCACTCTTCGGGAGTGTGCCAGATGACGTTGACGCCGTGGTCGCCTTCTTCGGAGGCACCGATGCGGTTCGCTTCGTCGAGCAGTACAACGACTTCGGGCTCGCTGGCGACGTGCCTCTCTACAGCCACTGGGCGCTCACCATCGAGCCGCTGCTCGAACAGATGACGGCCGAGTCCGCTGCCGGCATCGTGACCCTCCAGGAGTACTCGGCGTCGATCGACAACCCGGCCAACAGCGACTTCATCGTCGCCTGGACCGAGGTCAATGGCGAGACACCGAACGCATGGAACGAGCAGGGCTACGTCGCAGCGATGGCGATCGACACGGCGCTGTCGTCCGACCCCAGTCTCGAAGGTGCGGCGCTGGCCGACGCGATCCATGCGGTTCAACTCGACGCTCCGCGCGGTACGGTCACCTTCACATCGAACGGTCGGGTCCAAGCGCCCTTCTACCGGGCGACCGTCGAAGAGGCCGACGGCGGCCTCGCGAACATCATCTCGGGAGAACTCGACTGACGATCAACCATCGGGATGGGATCGGTGCGCCGATCCCATCCCGGGGGATCCGTCGTTTCACGCTCATGAACTGGTCAGTCCAACTCCTCAACGGGCTCGCTTTCGGGCTGCTGCTTTTCCTCATTGCCGCTGGCTTGTCCGTCACCTTTGGCGTCATGCGGATCATGAACCTCACCCACGGTGCTATCTACGGCGTCGGCGCGTACGTCGGCTACTCGATCACGAGCCGTGGCTACGGGTTCTTGCTCGCGTGCCTCGGCGCACTTGTGGTGTGCTTCTTGATCGGTGCCGTTCAACAGTGGGTGCTGTTATGGCCGATCCGCCATGACGAACTTGCACAGGTCCTACTAACGGTGGGGCTCCTTCTCGTGGTCATCGACCTCTCCGAAACGATCTGGGGTGCGGTGCCGCTGCGCGTCCCACCGCCGGAAATGTTCGCCGACTCGGTCAACATCGGTGGATCGGCATTTCCCAGCTACCGCGTGGCGCTCATCGCGATCGGAGCCGTCATTGCGCTCATCCTGTATCTGACGCTCGAGAAGACATCGATCGGCGCGATCGTTCGGGCCGGCGTCGACGACAGTGAACTCGTTCAGCTCCACGGGATCAAGCTTCGGCGCCTGTTCCTGATGGTGTTCGCCGCCGGAGCAGGCCTCGCTGGATTGGCCGGTGTGCTCGGCGGACCGATCCTTGGCGCCTACGCCGGTGCGGGCTACGACGTGTTGTCTCTGGCGCTCGTCGTCGTCGTCGTCGGCGGTCTGGGCACGATCGAAGGAGCCTTTGTCGGCGCGATCTTCGTCGGCCTGATCGACAGCTACGGCAAGGCGTTGTTCCCTGAACTGGCGCCATTCACCGTGTACGTGCCGATGATCTTGATCCTCGCCGTTCGACCACAAGGCCTGGTGGCATGGCGAGCGTGACCACTAGCCGCCGTTGGTGGATCCTCGCCGCCATCGTGGCCGCACTCGTGATCGTGCTGGTCTGCGGCGAGTTGCTGCCCTCGTACCGACTGCGCCTCGCCACAGACATCCTCATCTTCGGTCTGCTCGCGATGAGCTTGGACATCCTCGCCGGCTACACCGGCTTGCCGTCGCTCGGGCACGGTCTCTACTTCGGGTCGGCCGCCTACGCCGCGGCGATTCTCGCCCGCGACCATTCTGAATCGTTCCTGCTCGGGCTCGCCATCGGCGTCGCAGTGCCGGTCGCCATCGCCATCGTGGCCGCACCTTTTGCCCTGCGAACCACCGGCGCGTACTTCTTGATGATCACCTTCGCATTCGGCCAACTCGGGATCGCCGTCGCACTGCGGTATCGGTCGCTGACCGGCGGCGCCGACGGGCTCGCCGCCGTCTGTGGCCTCGTCGCGTGGCAGATCGTGCGGTCTCCGTTCGGCGCCGTGTTGCGAGGTGTGCGCGAGAACCCTCAGCGTATGGAGGCGCTCGGTTTCAACGTGTGGGTGTTCCGGTACATGTCGTTCCTCATCGCGTCGGCCCTCGGAGGTGTCGCTGGTGTGTTGTACGCCTACCACAGCGGTTTCGTGAACCCTGAGACGATGGGTCTCACCACCTCCGCCGAAGTGCTCCTGATGGGAATCCTGGGCAGTGCCGGGACGCTCATCGGTCCACTGCTCGGTGCCGCGCTCGTGTTGTTGCTCGAGGAATACACGCGATCCTCGTTCGGCGACCACTGGCGACTCCTGATCGGCCTCACCTACGTCGCTACCGTGTTCGTCGCGCGCGGGGGGATCCTGCGCCTCGCCATGGCCGGAATACGCAGGGTGCGATCTCGCAGCACCAACGCAGCGCCGCCCTCTCAGCCACCGACCACGATCGGTGACGCGCAGGCCCAAGTCACCGGTGGTCCGACATGACGAATCCGTCGATCGTGCTCGAGACGCGCAACGTGACCCGGCAGTTCGGGGGCGTGACCGCCGTTGCCGACGTCAGCCTCCAGGTCCGCGCCGGCGAGCTCCGACTCATCCTCGGTCCCAACGGAGCCGGCAAGAGTGTGCTGTTCGGTCTGCTGGGTGGGCAGATCGCCGTCTCGAGCGGAACCGTCCACCTGCTCGGCGAAAACGTCACCAAGATGAAGCCGTACACCCGATCGCGGCGCGGGCTGGCCCGAACGTTCCAACTCGAGAGCCTCTTCCCAACTCTGACCGTGCGCGAGAACGTCTCGATCGCCGTTCAGGCGGCCAAGGGCATCGCCGGTTTACGAGGTTCGGCACTCGGCGACCGCCGGATCCGGCCACGTGCTGACGAGCTTCTCGAGCGGTGGCGACTGCTTAGCCGAGCCGAGGAACAGACTCGACTGCTCAGCT
>CAXBAZ010000547.1:0-3433 GCA_963973395.1 uncultured Acidimicrobiaceae bacterium | reverse complement strand
GCGCATTCGTCGATCGGTCGCGCAGAGATCTTCCGGTCGCTGCTCACGCCCGCCGCGGTCGCCGATCAGGCCGCAGCCTTCGACCACGCGGCGGAGCAGCTCGCGCTGACGCTCGACCTGCCTGTGGAGCGGCTGGTGTGGGTCGAGGCACCGATCACGGCCACGCTGACCGATAGCGGCGACTCGGCGGCGGCCGTCGATGTGTGGACGGTGTCGATCCTCGGTGCACCCGATGCGGGCTCCCCGCAACAGGTGTGGCGAACGGTGCACGTCGACCTCGAGCATCTCGATGGTCGGTGGCTGGTCGCCTCGGCTACCGCGGACGCGGGTCCGACGCCGGCCGCCAACGAGCTGGCGTTGCAGTCGGGGTGGGATGAGTTCGACGTCGTCGCGGGCTGGGACCCGATCGTGGTCGGAGTCGGGCTGTGACCGCTCGGGGAGGATCGCGCTGATGTGGCCGTGGGATCCGATCATCGACGCGGTGCTGGCTCCGTTCGAGGCGGCGGCAGGCTGGGCATGGGACACCGTCATCGGCGGGATCACCGACTGGTTGGCGAAGGGATTCGTTCAACTCGTCTCGTTCGTGTGGGCCGTCATGGACCGGTCGAGCTCACCGGAGCTGAGCTCGGAGTGGTTCTCAAACTCCGCCGGGGCGCCATACCTGACGGCGGTGATGGTCGCCACCGGCCTGCTGGCGATCTTCGTGTTCTGCGCGCTGATCCAGGGTGTGCTCGCCGGGCGACCCTTGGAACTGGTCAAGCGAATGGCGTTCGACACCCCGGTGGCCGTCGTCGGCATCTTGTTCACGTTGGCGTTCACGCAGGTCGCCGTCGACCTCGTGGACGCCATGTCCGACGGGATCTGGCAGCTCACCCGCCCAAAGGCGATCGGCGCCGTCGATGGGCTCGTGCTCACCGCCGGGAAGTTGTCACCGGGCTCGTTCCTCACCCCGCTTCTGCTCCTGATCGGCATGTTGGCGATGTTGATGCTGTGGATTGTGCTGTTCGTACGCGAGGCGCTGATTTACCTCGTCGTCGCATTGGCGCCGATGGCATGGGCGACCAGCGTGTGGCCGGCAATAGCGTCGGTGCGACGGCGGGTCATCGAACTGCTCGCCGCGTTGGTCTTCACGAAGCTGGCGATTGCGATGGCGTTGGCCGTCGGACTTGGAGCACTCGGTGGAATCGGAGCCACCGGCAACCCGGGCGAGTCGACGGTGAACAACGGACTCGCCGAGTTCGGCACGCTCGTCGTCGGGATCATCACATTCGGCCTGGCGGCGTTCATGCCATTCCTCGTGATCAAGCTCATCCCGATCGTCGAGGCCGCGGTGATCGCACAGGGCATCCAATCGGCCCCGATGCGTGCCGCGCAGACCGGCCTGCAGTACAGCTACTACTTCCAGGGCGTGAACGGCCGTGTCGCTGGCACTGGGCGAGGGATCGGTGGAGCCGACCTCGCCGCCGGTGGCAGCCAACGGCCCGGGGCGGATCCGGCGACACGCCCGGTCGGGAGGGGTGGTGAGTAACGCAACGTCGGGCAAGCCCCGCACCTACCGGTTCCCGCCTCTCGTGCGCGCCGGGTTGTTCGGCGCGATGCCAACCTCGCAGGTGGCCGTGCTCGCAGTTGGCTGCGGATTGTCCTTCGTGGGCATCCTGGCGCGGCTCTTTCCGTGGGCGCTGCTGCCGGCGCTGCTGGGCGCGGTGATTGCCTTCAAACGGGTCGGCGGATGGGCGTTGCACGAGCTGATCCCGCTCAAGTTCGCCTGGTGGATGGGCCGGGGCCGTCATCGGTGGTCCCGGCCGGTCCCGCTGCTCGAGGTCGGCGAGCAGCCCGCCACTTCGCTGCCGCCGGCGATGGACGAGCTGGAGCTACTCGACGTTGACGCCGCGTGGGTGACGACCCCAGGGCGGCTCGCTGGGGTCGGCGTCATTCACGACCTCGACGCCGGCCAGTTGACCGCGGTCCTGCGCGTCACCGGAGATGGTCAGTTCTCGTTGACGTCGCCCGACGCGCAGGACACCCGCCTCGCGATGTGGGGCGACGCCCTCACCGGGTTCTGCCGGGAGCGACTGACGGTGTGTCGGATCGCGTGGCAGGAGTGGTCGACGTCGACGATGGTGGAGGCATCGCTGCAAGTCGGCGACACCAGGAGCGGGCCGCTCGCCGAAGCGGCCGCGGACTACGTCGACCTCATCACGCACGCCGCGCCGCGGTCGGTCGCCCACGACACTCTCGTGTCGTTGACGGTCAACCTCGCTGCGGTGCCGGCTCGGCGGACCCGACCGATCGATGCGCTCGCCGGAGGGCTGCAGCTGCTGATTGAGGAGCTGCGGCTGTTCACGGTGCGACTCGAAGCAGCCGGTCTGCGGGTCGATCCACCGTTGAGCCCGGCTGAGCTGACCATGGCAGTCCGGACCAGATCTGCGCCGTTCGCCGAGTCGCAGCAAGTAGCCCTCGCGTCGTCGCTCGCATCCGGCCTGGGCGTCTCGGCCGCCGATCTCGCCCCGATGGCGGTCGCCGAGGAGTGGGAGTGTGTGCGCGTCGATCGGGCAATCCATCGCTCGTGGTGGGTCGAGGGCTGGCCCCGCTCGGAAGTGCCGGCAGTCTGGATGGATCTGTTGCTGCTCGGTGGGCGCTGCACTCGGACCGTCACGGTGGTGTTCGAACCGGTGTCTCCATCACAGTCGGCTCGATCGGTCGATGAGGCCTCGGTCGCGTTGGAGTCGGCCGAGGCGACCAAGTCCAAGCACGGGTTCCGGGTGCGAGCCAGCGAGCGACGACTTCGCGATGAAGTTGAGCGACGCGAGCACGAACTGGTCGCCGGCTACGGAGAGCTCGCCTACTGCGGCCTGATCACGGTGACTGCTGCGACGCTCGACGAACTCGACGACGCGGCCGCCGACTTCGAACAATCCGCCAGTCATGCCGGGGTGCAACTGCGCCCGCTGGAAGGGCGACACGGCGCGGGGTGGGTTGCCGGTCTGCCGCTGGGTCGCACGCTCGCGCAGCGGAGCACGCGTTGAGGTTCTGGCGTCGCCGCTCGTCCGGCCTCGTCCTTCCGCGCCATCGAGGGACGACTGCAAACCTTGCGTCGTTGTATCCGTGGCACACCGGCCCAGGGCCGACGACGCGCGGCCCGTATCTGGGGGTGAACGTCACCGGGGGAGGGACGGGTTGGTTCTATGACCCCTTCGAGCTCTACGGCGGCGCGCTCACCGACTCGAATGTTCTCATCGCCGGCCGCCCCGGCAAAGGCAAGTCGACTGCTGTCAAGACGTTCCTCTACCGCGAGATCGGGGTGTACGGGCAACGACGGTTCATCGCCATCAACGACCCGAAGGGTGAATACGGGGCGCTCGGCGAGCGGCTCGGCATGCCGATCATCAAGCTGCATCCCGGAGGCCGACACCGCCTCCACCCACTCGACCCC
>CAXBAZ010000546.1:0-3434 GCA_963973395.1 uncultured Acidimicrobiaceae bacterium | reverse complement strand
CCGTGACGATTGGTCGCAGTTCGCCTATCGGCTCACGCTCCAGGCACCAACCGTCGGGCGCTCCAACCGTCAGTTGGCGCTGAGATCGTCGGGGGCGGTCGCCAACCAGGCGAGGCGGCCGCCCTGGCGCCGGAGCACGTCGCGCCACAGGGCGTCGGGGGCACTGGCGAAGACATCGGCCGGTTCGGCGTCGAGGACGAGCCACGATCCGACGTCGATCTCACCTTCGAGTTGCCCGGGGCCCCATCCGGCATAGCCGCGGAACACGCGGACCGAACCCACCAACCCGGCAACCAGCGCCGGGTCGGCGGTCAGATCGGCCGAAGCGACGCGGCCGGACACCGGTGACAGTTCGTCGGAGGGCTCGTCGACCGGACGGTTGGCGAGGGCGAGGGCGATCAGGGCGTCCGGCTCGACGGGGCCCCGAGGAACACCGAAGCGGGCGCGGCCTGCAGGTCGGTCCAGCGGTCGAGTGGCTCACGCAGCTCCTCGCCGGTCGGCCGGTTGAGCACCACGCCGAGCGCCCCGTCGTCACGGTGTTCGAGCATGTAGATGACGGTGCGGTCGAAGTTCGGGTCGTCCAGCGGTGGCGTCGCCAGGAGGAGCCGTCCCTTGGTGGGCGTCGAGCCGTGCAGCACCCCTTCAGTCTGCCGCCGAAACGCCACGAACGGAGATTGCATGAACATTCCGTCATGTGTATGCTCATGCGTCATGGTCGCGGTCGGCATCATCGGCGCGTCGGGATTCACCGGAGCCGAGTTGCTCCGCCTCGCCGCCCAACATCCGGAGTACGACGTCGTCTACGCGACCGGCGACTCGCAGGCGGGCACCCGCGCGGCCGACCTGTATCCCGGCCTCGCAGCCGTCTACCCCGACCTCGTGTACGAGCCGTTCGAGCTCGAGCGTGCCCGTGACCTCGACCTCCTGTTCCTGGGTCTGCCGCATGCGGCCTCGATGGCGATCGCACCGCAGCTCGTCGGCCACGTCGACTGCGTCGTCGATCTGTCCGCCGCCTTCCGGCTGAAAGACCCGGCCCACTACCCGACCTACTACGGCTTCGATCACGATCAGCCCGGCCTGCTCGCCGACGCCGTGTTCGGACTGCCGGAACTGCACCGCGAACAGTTGCGGGAAGCTGCACTCGTCGCCACGCCGGGATGCCACGTGACCACGGCCGTCCTCGCGCTCCGCCCCCTGGTCGAGGCCGGATTGATCGAGACCGCCGGCATCACCGTCGACACGATGACCGGCATCACCGGCGCCGGTCGCACCCCCACCGGGACCAACATGTTCTCCTCCGTCGACTCCAACGTCGAGGCGTACGGTCTGCTCCACCACCGCCACACGCCCGAGATCGAGCAGGAGCTGGGAGCGCAGGTGCTCTTCACGCCCCATCTCGTGCCGATGAGCCGAGGTCTGTTCGCGACCTGTCACGCCCGGCCCGCCGCGGGAGCGTCGCTGTCGACCGAGCTGCTGCTCGACGCCCTCAGGTCCCGGTGGATCGACGAACCGTTCATGGTCGTGACCGGCGGTTCACCGTCGACGAAGGCGACGCTCGGGTCGAACGCCGTCCATGTGAGCGCCTGCTACGACGACCGCACCGGCACGGTGTTGGCGTTCGCCGCGCTCGACAATCTCACCAAGGGGGCATCCGGCGGTGCCGTGCACGCCGCCAACGTCGCACTCGGCTTTCCCGAGACCGCCGGGCTGTCGTCGATCGGGATGGCACCGTGACGCCCCACGGAACGACACCGGACCAGAGGGGGGAGATGGATGCCGCCGGCGTGAAAGCCGCGATCCTCGTCGAGGCGCTGCCCTACATCCGACGGTTCGCCGGCAAGGTCGTCGTCGTCAAGTACGGCGGCAATGCGTTGGCCGGCACGTCGGATCACGACGCACTCGCCCTCTTCGCCGAGGACATCGTCCTGATGCGACTCGTCGGCATGCGGCCGGTCGTCGTACACGGCGGCGGTCCCCAGATCAGCGAGATGATGCGCCGGCTCGGCAAGACCGCCGAGTTCGTCGACGGTCTCCGGGTGACCGACGCCGAGACGGTGAACATCGCCCGGATGGTGCTCAAGGGACAGGTCAACCCCCAACTGGTCGCCGCGATCAACGTTCACGGCAACTACGCCGTCGGCGTGAGCGGCGTCGACGGAGGTCTCATCCGCGCCGCGCCCCGCGATCCGGCGCTCGGCTACGTCGGCGACGTCACCAGCGTCGATCCGGCGGTGCTGCACGGACTGATCGACGACGAGTTCATCCCCGTGATCGCGACGATCGGCTCCGACGCGTCCGGGCAGGCCTACAACATCAACGCCGACACCGTCGCCGGAGCGATCGCCGAGTCGCTCGAAGCCGAGAAGCTCGTGTACCTCACCGACATCGAGGGGCTACGCCACGATGTCGACGACCCCACGAGCCTCATCCGACAGACCGACGCCGACGCACTCGACGCACTCGTCGCCGACGGCACGATCGCCGGGGGGATGATCCCGAAAGTGGCGAGCTGCACGCACGCAGTTCGCAACGGCGTGCACAACGCCCACATCCTCGACGGCCGGATCGCCCATGTGCTGCTGCTCGAGATCTTCACCGACTCGGGCATCGGCACGATGATCGTCGGCAACCAGGAGGCCAACCGATGACGCACACCTTCGACACCGCCCCGATGGCGACATGTCCGTTCATGCCGGTGTTCGGGGCGCCCGCGCTGAGCATGGAGCGCGGCCGGGGCACCGAGCTCTGGGACACCGACGGCAAGCGATACCTCGACTTCTTGAGCGGCATCGCCGTCACGTCGCTCGGTCAC
This sequence comes from uncultured Acidimicrobiaceae bacterium, assembly GCA_963973395.1. GTDB lineage: Bacteria > Actinomycetota > Acidimicrobiia > Acidimicrobiales > Ilumatobacteraceae > Ilumatobacter. The sequence continues at coordinate 622 of CAXBAZ010000546.1, read as the reverse complement.
GCCAACCCCGTGATCGCCGAGGCGATCAGCCGTCAGGCGGCGACGTTGCTGCACGTCAGCAACTTCTTCACGAACCCGCAGGCGACCGCGGCGGCGGTGAAGGTCAACGAACTGCTCCAGGACGCCACGGGTCACGCCGGCCAGCTGTTCTTCACGAACTCCGGTGCCGAGTCCAACGAGTGCGCTCTCAAGCTCGCACGAAAATGGGGTGGCCGTGGGCGGCACACGGTGATCAGCGCGTTCGGGAGTTTCCACGGTCGCACCCTGGCGACGCTGGCCGCCACCGGCCAGCCCGCCAAACACGAGCCGTTCGCCCCCATGCCCGACGGTTTCAAACACGTGGCGTGGGGCGATCTCGGCGAACTCGATGCCGCCGTCGACGCCTCGGTCGCAGCTGTCATCATCGAACCCATCCAAGGAGAAGGCGGTGTGATCCCCGCTCCCGACGGCTATCTCCGGGGTGTGCGTGAGATCTGCGACGCGGTCGGTGCCCTGATGATCGTCGACGAGATCCAGACCGGGTTCGGCCGGACGGGCCACTGGTTCGGGTTCGAGATCGCCGGGGTCGCGCCGGACGTCGTGACGCTCGCCAAGGCGATGGGCAACGGCGATCTCGAACCCG
>CAXBAZ010000545.1:0-3435 GCA_963973395.1 uncultured Acidimicrobiaceae bacterium | reverse complement strand
GTGGCCACGGGTGTCGAGCACCGGATCGGCCCACGGCCGGATCGTTGCTGGGGATGGGATGAGTTGGATGACGTCCACGGTTGCTCCGTCCTGATGCGGTGACAGAGGGGAGCCGGATGCGGGAGTGGGGGGAACCCCCGTCGCGAATCGGAAAGCGAACGGAGCGAACCTGGTTCGCTCCGTTCAGGCCGAGTCGCGGAGCCAGGCGCGTGGGCCGATCGCAAAATGTGGCGCGAGCGCCGGATCGATGCTGCGGATCGTGCCGACCAGGTCGTCGTAGCCCAGCGAGACGCACCCGCTCGTCGCCTTGCCCGCCCCCGCCGCCGTGTAGCTCGTACGGTGCAGGAAGATCGCAGCGGCGTACGGTGTCTCTCCGGGTTCGTCGCCCGAGATCGGATCGAGGTTGGCGCCGATCACCGCCGCGTGGGAGTACGCCTCGCCGTAGCTCTGGAGCCATTCGTCGGGGCCGGAACAGCCGGGACGGTCGATCACGTGCTGGTAGCGCGAGGTGTTCGGCGTCGCGCCCCAGCAGTCCTCGGGACGCACCGACCGGTACGGGGCCAGGGCACCCGGGTCGGGGCGGTTGCCGAACATGCTGAACGTCCCACCGTCCCATGCCGTCACCTCACCGAGCGGGAACACGCCTGCCGGGGTGGTGCCGTCGCCGGAGCGGCGCTCGATCAGGGGCCGGGTGCCCCTGCGTCCGAACATCGCCGGCTGGGCACCACGTCGGCAGCGCCATTCGCCACCGTCGGTCAGCACGGCGACCTCGACGGTGCCTGCGACGTCGTCGAAGGCGTCGGTCGCCATCACCACGAACTGGCGAACCCCCGGGTGGCGGGATGCCAGCGCGGTCACCGTGTCGAGATCGCATTCGGCGACGGTGGAGAACGCCACGTCTCGCACTGCAGGCTCGTCGACGGAGGCGCCCCACGCCTCCAACGCACCGGCGACCGCCCCACCTCCGCCCACCGTGGCGACGATCGAGAGCGCGATGGTGCGAGCGAGATTCACACCCCGAAGTCTGGTCGCTCGCGACGATCGGCCACAATCACCCTCCAGAATCGGCAGATGGAACAACTTCCGGTCGGATGGGAAGCGGCGAGGCAGCGGGTGACCGAGTCGGAGCGGATCGTGGTGCTCACGGGCGCCGGCATCTCGACCGATTCGGGGATCCCGGATTTCCGTGGGCCGAAGGGCATCTGGACGAAGAACCCGTCGGCCGAGAAGGCGGCGACGATCCAGAACTATCTCGCCGACGCCGAGGTTCGTCGCCGAGCCTGGCTGAGCCGCCTCGACACACCGGTGTGGACGGCCGAACCCAACGTCGGACACGAAGCGATCGTCGCACTGGAGCGAGCTCGGAAGTTGCACGCGCTGGTGACCCAGAACGTCGACGGCCTCCACCAGGAGGCCGGACACGATCCGGACAACGTGATCGAGGTGCACGGCACGGTGCGCTCCTCGAGGTGTTGGGACTGCGGCGACCGTCGTCCGATGCGCGAAACCCTCGATCGTGTCCGTTCGGGCGAGGCCGACCCACCGTGTCTGGTGTGCGGCGGGATCGTGAAGTCCGACACGATCAGCTTCGGGCAATCGTTGGTGCCCGAGGTCATCGATCGGGCGCTCCGGGTGAGCGAGGAGTGCGACCTGATGCTGGCGGTCGGCTCGACGTTGAGCGTGTACCCGGTCGCCAACTGTGTCCCGATCGCGAAGCGGTCGGGCGCCACGGTGATCATCGTCAACGGCCAGCCGACCGAGATGGATCGCCACGCCGACCACGTCCTGATCGGCCAGATCGCGGACATCTTGCCGGCGCTGGTCGCCGCACACTGACGTCGCTGCCCGGTTCGTTCGAGAACGGCCCGCGACGGCGGGCGCAGGTCGGTCGTGAGTGGATCAGAGCGCGAAGGTGGGTTCGGTGACGGGTTCGGCTCCGAGTGCCTCGTCCCAGATCACGACCCGATCGCGTCCGTCGGACTTCGCCCGCATCAGCGCCAGATCGGCGAGCTTGGTCAGTTCGTTCATGTCGGTACCGAAGGACGAATCGACCAGTCCCAGGCTGACCGTGAACGGCGGGAGTCGGGCATCGGTGAGCGCGTCGGCGAGTTCGTGACGCAACCGATGCAGGATCGGTGCCGAGCGGCCGGCGTCGGTGCCGGGGAAGACGATCAGGAACTCTTCGCCGCCGTGACGGGAGACGATGTCGGCGTCCCTGACGGCCGAGCGCAGGACGCGCGAGAAGAGGCGCAGGGCACGATCACCGGTGTCGTGTCCGAACGTGTCGTTGAGATCCTTGAAGTGGTCGAGATCGGCCATGGCCACCGAGAACGATGCGTATTCGGTGCGCATCGACCGCACGTGGTGCTCCATCGCCCGGCGGTTCAGCAGGCCGGTGAGCGGATCGGTGTCGGCCTGGTGCTGCGATTGGGCCATGGCTCGCATCATCCCGAGGCGGGCTCCGAAGCGGACGGCGACGCCCTCGAGCGCCGCGGCCTCGGAGGCGAGCTCGTCGGGGGACGAGTCCGCGCCCTCCCGGACGGCGTGCAGCACGGCCGCGGGGGTACCGAGCACGTTGATCGGCACACACACCGCCACGAGTCCGCCGTCGAGGTCACGTTCGCGCAACCGCGGGCACGATCCGAGATCGTTCGGCGACGCGAAGCGTTGCAGCTGTCCGCTGCGGACGGCCGGACAACCGCGCGGCGTCGCGACGCCACAACCAGGAGCGGCGTGACCGGCGGTGGTCACGCGTCGTTGGAGGTGTGCGTTGCTGGAATCCGCGACGAGGATCTCCCCGGGATGGTCGGAGGCGCCCCGGAGTGCCTCGCCGGCGACCTCGTAGAGATCGTCCTCCTGCTCGGCCATGTCGAACGCCGACTGGACCAGACGGAGGAACTCGAGCCCGCGACTGCGCTTCGTGAGCTCGCCCTCGTGCTGCTCGACGAGACGGTGGATCCGCAACAGGTCCGCCCGGATCGGGAGCAGCGACGTCACCGACAGGGCAGCGGTCGAGAAGAGCAGGAAGAAGGCGAGCTCCTGGAGCATGCGGCCGACGTTGATCACCCCGGTTCCCTCCACCTCGGCCATGAGGATGCGCGCCGCCACGTACGCGCCCGCGAGACCTGCGAGGGCTCCCATGAAGCGGATCGCGCTGGTCCGCGCACCGAGGCTGTCGTGGAGCAGCTCGCTGCCGGCGCTCGTGGATTCGTGGGGCACGTGATGTTCATCGACCGTGCCCCGTCTGGGCTTGAGGCCGGACCGGGCGGGCCCAGGGGTACCGGGAATACCCGACCGGGTTGGTAGGTTTTCGGAACTATGGCAACGTTCCGCGATCTGTTGACGTCAGCGAAGGCCGAGATCACCGAGGTCTCGACCGAACAGGCGGCCGAGCACATCGGTGCCGGCCACGCCGTACTCGACGTGCGCGAACCC
>CAXBAZ010000544.1:0-3440 GCA_963973395.1 uncultured Acidimicrobiaceae bacterium | reverse complement strand
CCATCACCACGTCATTCACCGTGCCACCCGTCGCATCCTTGAGCTGCTTGATGTTGGCCAGCGCCGTCGAGCGCATCGCGAACCGTCGATGCGGACTCACGCTCTTGTTCCACGGGGTCGGTGGCGCCGGGGTCACCGGCAGGGTCACACGGCGGAGCTGGTCGGCCACCGCCTCCGCCTCCTCGCCCCGCCCGGCAGCCGACGCGATCAGCTCACGCGACCGGGAGATGACCCCGCTGAGGCTCGTGAGGCCCGCCACCTCGGCCATGTTCCTGGCGACCCGGAGCGACAGCCGGGTCGCCTTCACGGGGTTGGTCACGAGACGGTTGACCGTGTGCTTCACGAGCTCGGAGTCGGACGGGAGTGGGTCGGCTGTCCAAGCGACCGGTTCGAACGGCCACGGGGCGTCGGGCGCCTCGTCGGTGAACATCTTGAGCATGATCACACCGGCCGCACCGTCGACGGTCGCGTGGTGGAACTTCGTGAGCATCGCCCACCGGCCGTCATCGAGACCCTCGATCACGTAGACCTCCCACAGCGGATGCGCGCGGTCCATCCTCCGGCCGATGATCCGGGCCACCTGCTCGGCGAGCTGGTCGGCGGCACCCGGCGGGGCGAGCCCGATCTGGCGGACGTGGTAGTCGAGATCGAAGTGTGGATCGTCGACCCAGTACGGGTGATCGAGGCCGAACGGCACCTCGACGACGCGGCGCCGAAGTGGTTCGACGTGGCCGACCATCGAACCGAACCGTTCGTACACCGCCGCATACGGATCGAAGTCGGGCGTCGGCCGCTCGTAGATCGCGAGCCCGTTCACGTGGCCGTACGTGGTCGCGGTCTCCATGTAGAGGAACGCCGCGTCCAGGCCCGTGAGTTGCTTCATCGACGCAGTCTCTCATGCCCCGAAACGGCTGTCGTCCGCTCGCCCACACCCGGTCGTCGTCCACCCCGTCGTCGTCCACACCGCCGTCGCGGTGACAGACTGAGCGGATGGACGTTCCCGGACGGATCGAGACCCTGGACGAGCTGACGGCGCTCTACCGTGCGCCGGGCGGTGGGGCGATCAGCAAACAGCTCGACCACATCAACGCCGGTATGGAGGCCTTCATCGACCTCAGCCCGTTCCTCGTGCTGGCCACGAGCGACGGCGCCGGATCGATCGATGCGTCACCCCGAGGCGGCCCGCCCGGTTTCGTGCGACGGCTCGACGAACGCCATGTCGCGATCCCCGACCTCAACGGCAACAACCGGCTCGACAGCTACCGCAACATCGTCGTCCACGGCCGGGCGGGAGTGTTGATGGTGGTGCCCGGCAAGAACGAGACGCTGCGCATCAACGGCCCGGCCGCGATCACCACCGATCCCGACCTGCTCGCCGGCTTCACCAAGGAGCTCCGCCCGCCGAAGGTGGCGATCGTGATCGAGACGGCAGAGATCTACGGCCACTGCGCCAAGGCGTTCCGCCGCGGGCACCTCTGGGAGCCGTCGACGTGGGAGACGCTCGGCGCGGCGCCCGATCTCGCGGCGATGTACTCGTGCGTCTGGAACGTCGACGAGACCACGATCCGCGACGACCTCGCGGCGAGCTACGAACAGGGATTGGCGGCCGACTGACGGGGCGCCTGACCGGGGCCCCGACCAGGGTCAGGCAGCGTCGCCCTCGTGCACCCAGACGGGCGTGTCCATCGGCATGATGCCGGTGTCCCAGATCCAGTCCATCGCCTGCACGGTCACTCGGACGCACCCGTGCGATGCCGGGTAGTCGGGAACGTGGTTCGAACCGTGCACCGCGATGCCACCGGTGAAGTATTTCGGTCGGTAGATCTCGCCCAGATCGCCTTCCCACCAGCCCTCGGCACGTTCGCGGTACACGTCGTGGAGCCCGTTGCGGGTGACGGAATCACCCTTCTGCAGCTCGCCCGGTGAGTTCTGGTCGGGCTCCTCGTAGGGGATCTCGCTGCCGGTCGACGTGTTGAGGATCCACTCGGTCTTGCCGTCGATCACGAACATCAACAGCTGGAGACCCTTGTCGATCTCGACCAGCGTGCCGGCGTCGGCGCGGCCGTGAGGACGTTCGGTGACCGCGGTCAGCGCAGCGGCCGTCTCGTCGCCGAGCACGCCGTCGGTGGCGAGACCGTAGAACTTCTGGAAGGCCATGACGGCCTGCGACGTGGTCAGGTTGTAGTTGCCGTCGGCGGCATCGAGCCAGAACCCGAGCTGGATCAGTCGCTCTTCGGCACGGCGCGTCTCGTCACCGTCGCTCTGACCGACCCCGACGATCGGCGGGTCGGCCGGCGGCACGGCGATCTTGTTGACCGGGATCGTCGTGGTCGTCGGAGCCGGCTCGGTCGTGGTGGTCGCGACCGTGGTCGGCGGCAACGTGGTGGTGGGCGGGGTCGTCACGACCTGCGTGGTGGTGGGGGCCGGCTCGGTCGTGGTGGGCACGACTCGCACGGGTGACGGTGCGGTGCTCGCGATCGACGTCGAGGCGCACGCGGGTAGGAGCATCACAGCCGCGGCCGCGGCGAGGTACCCGCTCTTGACCTGCATCGCCCTCAAACTTACCGACGGTGGTCGACCCGCCGCAGGCAGTTCGCCCGGATTCTCCCGGAATTCGCCCAGATTTCTTGTCATAACAGCGTTGCGTCACCCGTTGGGCGACACGGCACCCGACGACAGCCGACAGTCCCGACGGATCCGTCCGTCAGCCCGTCAGTTCGGCCAGGGTCGCCGGCGCACGCGGCAGGCGCGCCGGATCGAACCGTTCGAGCAACACGTCGACGGTGACCCAGCGAACATCCGAGCGCCGCGAGCACGGCGTCGGGTGACCAGCCGTGCTCGCGGAGGTCGGACAGCGTGACGGCACCATGCCGCTTGGCGAGGCGTTCCCCGTCGTCACCGAACACGAGTGGCACGTGGAAGTACTCGGGCACGTCGTGCCCGAGCAGCCGGTACAGCAGCATCTGGCGCGGCGTCGACGGCAACAGGTCGTCGCCCCGGACGACTTGGGTGACGCCCTGCGCGATGTCGTCCACGACGACCGCCAGGTTGTACGCGGGCGTTCCGTCGGCGCGGGCGAGCACGAAGTCGTCGACGGCCCCGACGTACTCACCGACGAGCACGTCGTGCACGGTGATCGACTCGTCCCCGGTCCGCAGGCGCAACGCAGGCGAGCGACCGGCCTCGCGGCGCGACCGACGTTCGTCGTCGGACAGGTCGCGACACGTGCCCGGGTACGCACCGTCGGGCAGGTGCGCGTGTGGTGCGCTCGTCGCAGCGTCGATCTCGGCGCGGATCTCACGGCGGCTGCAGAAGCACTCGTACGCCTGCCCGTCGTCGCGGAGCCGATCGATCTCGGCGCGGTACCGGTCGAAGTGTTCACTCTGGCGGACGACCTCGCCATCCCACGTCAGACCGAGCGTCGCGAGATCGGCGAGCTG
>CAXBAZ010000543.1:0-3458 GCA_963973395.1 uncultured Acidimicrobiaceae bacterium | reverse complement strand
GCTGAGCTGCCCCGTGACGATTGGTCGCAGTTCGCCTGGCGGCTCACGCTCCAGGGCACAACTCGCAACTCAGTTGGGGCAGGGGATGACGATCTCGGTGCCCGGGATGAAGTTCTGGTAGCCGGGTGTGTTCGCGTTCGCGGCGTCCATCTCCTGGAACGTGATCCCGAACTCCTCGGCGACCCGGCTCCGTACCGTGTCGCCGTCCTGGATGACGTACGTCGTCGGGCAGTCGTCACCGGTCTCGGTCTCGCCGGTGTTCTCGGTGTCGGTGTCGGTGTCGCCGCCGGTGTCGGTGTCGCCGCCGGTGTCGGTGTCGGGCTCGGCCGCCGTGCCGGGCACGAGGGCGTCGGGCGGGATCCTGATGATCTGGCCCGGCAGGATCAGCTGCTGGGCGCCGTCTGGGAACTCGTTGTAGTTGACCAGCTGTTCGAGCGTGATGTCGTGGATCGATGCGATCCGACCGAGGCTGTCGCCGGCCTGGATCTCGTACGACTGCTCCGACGGCGACCTCGTGCCGACGGGGGCGTTGGCGTCCGGCACGGTGGTCGTCGTGGTCGTCGTGGTGGCCGGCGGGATCTCGACGAAGCTCGTCGGCTGGATGTTGGCGATGGTCGCGCCGGCGCCGGTCGGACTCGACCCGCCACAGCCGGATGCCATCAGCAACGGTCCGACGCCGAAAGCGACGAGAGCGACGGCGCGCGGCGTGATCTGCATGCGCAACAGAGTAGGCGGCGCGGCCGGGGTGTCGGCAGCACCTCGCCGCCCGCGCCGTCTCACGACGCCGGTCACATCAACGGTCGCTCGGTCGGCGGGATCGGGAACGGCAACTTGGTGTCGCCCATCAGGTAGCGATCGGCGCCCGCCGCCGCCGATCGTCCCTCCGCGATCGCCCACACGATCAGACTCTGCCCGCGGCCCATGTCACCGGCGACGAACACCCCGGGAACATTGCTCATGTACTCGTCGTTGCGCTTCACGTTGCCGCGCTCGTCGAACTCGACGCCCAGCTGGTCGAGCCACGAACCGTGCTCGGGTCCGACGAAGCCGAGGGCGAGGAACACGTAGTCGGCGGGGATCTCACGATCGGATCCGTCGACCTTCTGGAACCGGCCGTCGGCCATCTCGACCTCGTGGATCGAGAGTGCCCGCACGTTGCCGTCGCCGTCGTCGAGGAACTCGGCCGTGTTGACGGCGTAGATCCGCTCGCCGCCCTCGTCATGGGCGGACGTGACCTTGTACACGAACGCGTACTGCGGCCACGGGTTGGTGTCGGCACGCTCCTCCGGCGGGCGCGGCATGATCTCGAGCTGCGTCACCGAGGCGGCGCCCTGGCGGTGTGCGGTGCCGAGGCAATCGGCTCCGGTGTCGCCGCCGCCGATGATGACGACATGCTTGCCCGCGACATCGATCGGCGACTGCTCCATGTCGCCGAGCTGCACCCGGTTGGCGAGGGGCAGGTACTCCATCGCCTGGTGGATGTTGGCCAGCTCGCGGCCCGGCACCGGCAGGTCGCGCCATGCGGTGGCGCCGCAGGCGAGCACGATCGCGTCGTACGAGGCGTACAGCACGTTGATGTCGACGTTCTCGCCGACCACCGCGTTGGCGCGGAACTCGGTGCCCTCGGCCGACATCTGCTCGAGCCGCCGGTCGATGTGACGCTTCTCCATCTTGAACTCGGGGATGCCGTACCGCAGCAGGCCCCCGATCCGGTCGGCACGCTCGAGCACGATGACCTCGTGGCCGGCCCGCGTGAGCTGCTGTGCAGCGGCGAGACCGGCGGGCCCCGACCCGATCACCGCGACCCGTTTGCCGGTCTTGACCGACGGCACCTGCGGGACGACCCAGCCCTCCTCGAAGGCCTTGTCGATGATCTCGACCTCGACCCGCTTGATCGCGACGGGCGGCTGGTTGATGCCGAGCACGCACGACGACTCGCACGGGGCCGGGCACAGCCGACCCGTGAACTCGGGGAAGTTGTTCGTGGCGTGGAGACGGTCGATCGCCTCACGCCAATGGTCGCGGTAGACGAGGTCGTTCCAGTCGGGGATCAGGTTGCCCAGCGGGCAGCCGTTGTTGCAGAACGGGATGCCGCAGTCCATGCAGCGACCGGCCTGGATCTGCAACTTGTCCTCGGGGAAGTCTTCGTAGACCTCCTTCCAGTCCCGCAGCCGCACCGGCACCGGCCGGTACTGCGGCACCTCCCGCTCCCACTTCAAGAATCCGGTCGTCTCACCCACGTGTGCCTCCTCCCGCGAACGGAGCGAACCAGGTTCGCTCCGTTCGTCGCGTTGTTCGATGCTCATGCACGGGCCGACTCCATCACGCGTTCGGTCGTCTCGTCCTCGGTGAGGCCGGCAGCCTCGGCGTCGGCCATCACGGTCAGCACCCGCTTGTAGTCGGTCGGCATCACCTTGCGGAACTTGCTGACCTCGACGTTCCACGCCTTCAGCATCCGCTCGGCCACCGCCGAACCCGTGTGTTCGAGGTGCCTGCCCAGCACCTCGCGGAGGAACTCCCGATCCGAGTCGTCGAGCTGTTCGATCTCGACCATCTCGTAGTTCACCTTGCGGTCGAAGTCGTTGTTGCGGTCGTGCACGTACGCGATGCCGCCCGACATGCCGGCGCCGAAGTTGCGTCCCGTCGACCCGAGCACGACGACCCGTCCGCCCGTCATGTACTCGCACCCGTGGTCGCCGACGCCCTCGACGACGGCGGTCGCACCCGAGTTGCGGACGCAGAAACGTTCACCGACCATGCCGCGGAGGTAGATCTCGCCGCCCGTGGCACCGTACCCGATCACGTTGCCGGCGATCACCTGGTCCTCGGCGACGAACGGCGACGACTCGGGCGGCCGCACGATCAGCTTGCCGCCCGAGAGCCCCTTGCCGAGGTAGTCGTTCGTATCGCCGACCAGCCGCATCGTGATGCCCTTCGGGACGAACGCGCCGAAACTCTGCCCGGCCGAGCCGGTGAACTCGATCCGGATCGTGTCGTCGGGCAGACCGGCACCCTTCCAGACCTTGGTGACCTCGTGGCCGAGCAACGTGCCGACCGTGCGGTTCACGTTGCGAATCGGCAGTGCGATCTCGACCGCCTCTCCGTCGACGATCGCCGATCGGGCCTGCCGGATCAGTTCCTGATCGAGTGCCTCGTCGAGACCGTGATCCTGACCGACCGTCTGATGGAATGCCTGGCCGTACGGGTTGTCGACGATCTGGAGGATCGGGCCGATGTCGAGTCCGCTCGCCTTCCAGTGGTCGACAGCCGGCCGCACGTCGAGCGCCTCGACGTGGCCGATCATCTCGTCCATCGTGCGGAAGCCCAACTGGGCCATGTACTCGCGGATCTCCTCGGCGATGAACTCGAAGAAGTTCACCACGAACTCTGGCTGGCCGGTGAACCGCTTGCGCAGTTCGGGGTTCTGCGTCGCCACGCCGACCGGACAGGTGTTGAGG
>CAXBAZ010000542.1:0-3459 GCA_963973395.1 uncultured Acidimicrobiaceae bacterium | reverse complement strand
CGAGATCACCAAGGCCGCGATCGATCATGCGATCGACAACCCGCGCGGCATCGACTACGGCCTGGTGGACGCCGCCGAGACGCGCCGCATCCTCGACCGGCTGTACGGCTACGAGGTATCACCGGTGCTCTGGCGACGGGTGAACCGGGGACTGTCCGCCGGCCGGGTGCAGAGCCCGTCGATCCGACTGATCGTCGAGCGTGAACGTGAGCGGATCGCCTTCGTCGAGGCGTCCTACTGGGACATCGATCTGCTCAGCGCGACCAGCCCGGCGTTCGACGCCAAGTTGGTCGCTGTCGACGGCGACAAGGTCGCGAGCGGCAAGGACTTCGACGACAGCGGACAGATCAAGACCACCTCGAGCGGTACCGCCGTGGCGATCGACGAGGCGCGTGCACGCGCACTCACCGCCGGGTTGGAGCAGGCGACGTTCTCGATCCGTTCGGTCGAGGAGAAGCCGTACCGTTCCACGCCGAAGCCGCCGTTCATGACGTCGACGCTCCAGCAGGAGGGCGGTCGCAAGCTGCGGCTCTCGTCGTCACAGGTCATGCGCGTCGCCCAGGGGCTGTACGAACGAGGCTTCATCACGTACATGCGCACCGACAGCGTCACGCTGTCGGCCGAGGCACTGACCGCCACGCGTGACGCGATCACGAGCGAGTACGGCCAGAACTTCCTGTCGCCGCAGCCCAAGGTCTACACGTCGAAGTCGAAGAACTCCCAGGAGGCGCACGAGGCGATCCGACCGGTGACGCCGTACCGGTCGCCGAAGCAGGTCGGGAGCGAGCTGAACAGCCAGGAACAGGCGCTCTACCGGCTCATCTGGCAGCGCACCCTGGCGTCGCAGATGGCCGACGCGGCCGGTGTCACCGTCAGCGTGCGGCTCGGCGCGGTCTCCGAACACGAACAGACCGACTGCGAGTTCTCCGCTTCGGGCACCACGATCACGATTCCCGGCTACCGCGCGGTGTACGTCGCGGCCGACGACGACGGTGACGGCACCACCGAGGCCCTGTTGCCGCCGCTCGCCCAGGGTGAGGTCATCCCGGTCGAGTCGCTGACCCCGAGCGGGCACACCACGAGCCCGCCGGCCCGCTACACCGAGGCGTCGCTGGTCAAGCGCCTCGAAGAGCTCGAGATCGGCCGCCCCTCGACGTGGGCCTCGATCATCCAGACCATCCAGGATCGCGGCTACGTGTGGAAGAAGGGCCAGGCGCTCGTGCCGACCTGGACCGCGTTCGCGGTGGTCGGGCTGCTCGAACAGCACTTCGCCGACCTGGTCGACTACGAGCTGACCGCCAAGATGGACGACGACCTCGACGCGATCGCGAACGGCAGCATGCAGAAGGACGTCTGGCTGAAGCGCTTCTACTTCGGCGACGACGAGGCGCTGCCGGGTCTGAAGCGGATCGTCGAGGAGAACCTCGACACGATCGACGCCGCCGCGATCAACACGTTCCCGCTCGGCCACGACGAAAACGGTGAACTCGTCGTCGCCAAGCCCGGCAAGTACGGCCCGTACGTCAAACGTGGTGACGACACCGCGAGCGTGCCCGACGACATGCCGCCCGACGAGCTCGACGTGGCGAAAGCGCTCGAACTGCTCGCGCTCCCGAAGAGCGACGAGCCGATCGGCGAGATGGACGGCTACCCGGTGTTCGCGAAGAGCGGCCGCTTCGGCCCGTACGTGCAGTGGGGTGCACCCGACGACCTGCCGCCCGGGCTCGACAAGCCGCGCATGTCGAGCCTGTTCTCCGACATGGCGCTCGAATCGATCACCGTCGACGATGCGAAGAAACTGCTGCAGCTGCCCCGGTCGCTCGGCGACGACCCGGCCGACGGCAAGGAGATCGTCGCCAACAACGGGCGGTACGGCCCGTACGTGGTCAAGGAGAAGGACTTCCGGTCGATCGAATCGGAAGAGCAGCTGCTGACGATCACTCTGGAACAGGCGGCGAAGATCTTCTCCGAGCCGAAGGTGTTCAAGCGGGGCGGCCGCAACATGGCCGCCAAGGGTCCGCTGCGCGAGTTCGGCCCGGATCCCGTGAGCGAACGGCCGGTCGTGGCCAAGGACGGCCGGTTCGGCGTGTACGTGACCGACGGTGAGACGAACGCGTCGATCGGCAAGGGTGACCGGATCGAGGAGATCTCTCCCGAGCGCGCCTTCGAGTTGCTGGCGATCCGGCGCGACGTCGTTGCCGCCAAGGGCGGTCCAGCCAAGAAGGCGCCCGGCAAGAAGGCTGCGGCGAAGAAGCGCCCGGCCAAGAAGGCTGCCGCCAAGAAGACCGCGGCCAAGAAGACCGCGGCGAAGAAGTCGGGGCCGGGCGGCGCCGACTCCGACTGACCGACCGGCACGGCACGCACTCCTCGACCGGGATCGAACGTTCGTGTCGCCGCCAGTAGGGTGGCCGCCCGATGCCGTTCTACGTCGTTTTCGAGGGTGCCGAAGCCTGCGGCAAGAGCACGCACGCGGCGGGTCTCGCCGAACACCTCGACGCCGTACTCACCCGTGAGACGGGCGGCACGGCGATCGGGCAGCGACTCCGTGAGATCCTCCACGACACCGCGGTGACCGACCTCGACGACCGTGCCGAAACACTGATCGTGGCGGCCGACCGCGCCCAGCACCTGGCCGAGATCGTCCGCCCGGCCCTCGCTGCTGGACGGCACGTCGTCAGCGACCGGTCGGTGTACTCGACGCTCGCCTACCAGGGGTACGGGCGCGGGGTGCCGCTCGACGAGGTCCGTCTCGTCAACGACTGGGCGGTCGGCGACACCTGGCCCGACCTGGTGATCCTGCTGACGGTGCCGCCCGAGATCATCGAACGACGAATGGCCAAACGTGACCGTGACCGGTTCGAACTGGCCGGCGACGAGTTCCACGATCGGGTCGACCGCGGCTTCGCGACCATGGCGGCCGACGACCCCGACCGCTGGGTCGTGATCGACGCGTCTCGGTCGCCCGACGACGTCACCGCGGACATCAGGGACGCGGTCCGGGACCGGCTGGGTATCGGATGACCGTCACCGAATCCGTCTGGTCGGCGGTCGTCGGCCAGCACGAGGCGGTCACACGTCTCGAGCGGGCGGTCGCCGAACCCGTGCACGCCTACCTGTTCGTCGGGCCGGCCGGGTCGACCAAGAAGGAGGCCGCCCGCGCATTTGCGGCACTGCTGATCGGTGGGGTCGACGACGCCACCCGTCGCGACGCCGAGTTGGTGCTGCGCGGCGAGCACCCGGACGTGAAGGAGATCAGTCGCGTCGGGCCCTCGATCTCGTTCGATCAGGCACGTGAGATCGTGCGCACGGCCTCGCTGGCCCCGTCCGAGGGCGACCGCAAGGTGATGATCCTCGACGAGTTCCATCTGCTTCGACCCGAGGGCGCAGCCCTGCTGCTCAAGACGATCGAGGAACCGACCGAGTCGACGACCTTCCTGATCCTCGCGGACTTCGTGCCCC
>CAXBAZ010000541.1:0-3479 GCA_963973395.1 uncultured Acidimicrobiaceae bacterium | reverse complement strand
GGAGCGGTCGTGGATCGTGTAGTCGTAGATCGGCACCTCGACCGAACCCCCGCCGGTGAGCGCCGCGAGGTGATCGTTGAGGAGATCCCAGTCGAATGCGTCGGGATGGTCGTAGTTCGCGGCCGCTCTGACCTCCATCGGTTGGGACGAGTTCTCGACGTAGTACGAGTCGAGCTTGATCAGCGAGAGGCGGTCGGGGCCCATCAGCTCTGACAACCGGGACGTGATGGTGGTCTTGCCGGAGTTGCTCCCTCCGGCGACGCCGATCAGGAACGGGCGTGGCGGGGGGGGATCGGGGAGCGAGCCGGACGACACGGATGGCAAGTTAGAACATGCCGGGGGTCGGCGAGAACCGCCCGACCGGCACCGAGTTGGTGGGGGTGCTTGTACAACCCCCCGTCCAACGGCAAGGCTGTACCGGTGATCAACGAACGGCAACAGGCCATGTTGGAGTTCGAGCGGACGTTCTGGACGTTCGACGAACCGAAGGAGACGCTGGTGCGGGCGCGGTTCCAGTGTTCGGCCGACGAGTACTATGCCGAGTTGAACGAACTCCTCGAGACGCCTGAGGCGCTCGAACACGACCCGCTGGTCGTCCGTCGTCTGCAGCGTCAACGTGTTCGTCGGCGCCGCGAGCGGCTCGACACCGGCACCGACGCACAGGGAGGCCACCTCACATGACCGACGTACCCGACGGCTCGGGTCAGATCCCGCGCCGCTCACCGCGGGTGGGCGACGGAGGGGCGCCGGTCAGCGGTGCGCTCGCGATCGTGCTGGCCGTGGTGGCCGTGGTCGCCGGCTTC
The DNA here is from genome assembly GCA_963973395.1 of uncultured Acidimicrobiaceae bacterium. GTDB lineage: Bacteria > Actinomycetota > Acidimicrobiia > Acidimicrobiales > Ilumatobacteraceae > Ilumatobacter. Next base: position 2,676 of record CAXBAZ010000541.1, on the reverse strand, counting down.
CTCATCCTGCGGTCGATCAGCGACGGTGGTGCCGACTCGGCCGACTTCCCCGAGCCCGGTGCAACGGCGTCGGAGGACGACGCGCTCGACGACGACCCGACCGCCGACGAGGGCGGCACGACCGACGAGTCGGTGCCGATGTTGCCGACCACGACCACGGTGCCGCCGCTGGTCGTCGACGGTGCATCGGTCGTGGTGGCCAACGCCAACGGCCAGGGCGGCAGCGCGAGTGCGATGAGTCGGGCGATCGAGACCGGTGCCGGGTTCACGGTCGTCGACCCCACCAACGCGAGTTCGACGGTCGGCGAGCTCGAGGAATCCGTCATCTACTTCACGCCCGACGATCCGGAGGCGCAGACGGTCGCGAACTCGCTGGCCCGCGTGCTCGGCGGTGTCGGTTCGGTGTCGCCGCTGCCCGAGACGGCGCCGACGACCGACGGCACGCTCAACGGTGCCCAGGTGCTGTTGATGCTGGGTATCGACAAGGCGAACCGAACGCTCGAAGAACTCGCGCCCGACGTGGTCGCCGGTTCCGGCGACGTGGTCACGGTCACCAATCCCGATCCGTCCGGACAGACCGAGACGACCGACGGCTGATCAGCGGGCGTACTGCTGCAGGATCTCGCCGGCGACCTGGCCGACGCACCACAGCGGTTCGCGCAGCGCGCGCTCCTCACCGAAGCGGTCGGCGATCGCCCACGTCGGGATCCGGTCGCGGACGTCGTCGTCGGCGATACCGACGATGGCCACCACCGGGATGCCGTGCTCGGCGGCGATCTCGGCGACGCCGCCGACCACTTTGCCGGCGAAGCTCTGCGCGTCGAGGTGACCCTCGCCGGTGATCACGAGATCGGCGGTCGCCAGCTCGTCATAGATGTCGAGCTCGTCGGCGACCAGGTCGAATCCCGGGGTCAACCGTCCACCGAGCGCGGCGAGCGCACCGGCGAGTCCACCGGCCGCGCCGGAGCCGTCGATCTCGCGAACGTCGATCCCGTACTCGCGTTCGTACCGGTCGGCGAGCTGTTCGAGCCGGCTCGTCAGCATCCGGACCTGGGCCGGCGACGCTCCCTTCTGGGGACCGAACACCGCCGCCGCGTCGGTGAAGCGGGTCGTCACGTCGCAGGCGATCAGGAACTCGACGGCCTTGAGTCGGGTCGGGGTGCCGATCGCGCCGATCGCTCCCAGTCCGCCGTCGGTCGTCGCCGAACCGCCGAGCCCGACGATGATGCGCTTGGCGCCGGCGGTCAGTGCGGCGTCGATCAGTTCGCCCGTTCCCGCCGTCGTGGCGTTCATCGGATCGTTGCCGTCGGCGCCGCCGGCGAGCACCAGGCCGCTCGCGAGCGCCATCTCGATGATCGCCGTCCCGCGGTGGAACCGCCATGGCGCCTCGATCGGCGTACCGAGTGGACCGGTCACGATCGAGGTGCGGTTCGGGCCGCCCAGCACCTCGATCAGGCCTTCCCCACCATCGGCGAGTGCGAACTCGGCGCAATCGTGGCCGTGTTCCCAGCAGGCGTGACCGATCGCAGCGGCCACCTCGGCGCCCGACGCAGTGCCCCGGAACTTGTCGACGGCGGCCACGACGCGCATCGTGTGCACGCTAGCCATCCCGTGGTGCGTGTGCCGGGGTGTACAGGTCGTCAGCCCCCGGCGACGGCCGGGATGATGCTCACCGTCACACCGTCCGCGACCTGGGTGTCGAGGCCGTCGAGGTAGCGCACGTCGTCGTCGTCGACGAACACGTTCACGAACTTGCGGAGCCCGCCGTCGTCGTCGAGCAGGCGGTCGGCGAAGCCCGGGTGGGCGGCGTCGAGGTTCGCGATCACCTCGGACAACGCGCCCGACTCGACCTCGACGAGCTTGTTGCCGCCCGACATCGGGCGCAGGGTGGTGGGGATTCGAACAGTCACAGCCATACGACAAAACATAACTGAATCAGTCGGGATTTCGTACTGGACTGATGACCTCGACTGGTCGCCGCTCGCTGGGGCTCGCTTCGACTGCTCTCGGTTCCGGCTCGTCGCTGGCGCTTCCCTCGCCGGGCGTCTTGTCGCGTTAGCACTCGCTCCGGTAGAGTGCTAATCGCCCGATCCGGCGGTGGCCGGACGGCCCACGGTTCATCCCGAACTCAGATTCGTCCAACGGAGGACACAGATGTCGAAGCAGATCGCCTTTGATCAAGAGGCACGCCGCGCGCTCGAAGCCGGCATGAACCAACTCGCCGACGCGGTACGCGTCACGTTGGGGCCGAAGGGTCGCAACGTGATGCTCGACAAGAAGTGGGGCTCGCCCACGATCACCAACGACGGAGTGTCGATCGCGAAGGAGATCGAACTCGAAGATCCCTACGAGCAGATCGGCGCCGCGCTCGTCAAAGAGGTCGCCAAGAAGACCGACGACGTCGCCGGCGACGGCACCACCACCGCCACGGTGCTCGCCGCCGCGATGGTGAAAGAAGGCCTGCGCAACGTGGCCGCCGGGGCCAACCCCATGGGCGTCAAGCGTGGCATCGAAGCCGCCGTCATCGCTGCAGTCGACGCGATCAAGGGCCTCGCGGTCGACGTCGACTCCAAGGAGCAGATCGCCCAGGTCGCCAGCATCTCCGCCGCCGACGAAGAGATCGGCTCGCTGATCTCCGACGCGATCGACAAGGTCGGCAAGGACGGCGTCATCACC
>CAXBAZ010000540.1:0-3493 GCA_963973395.1 uncultured Acidimicrobiaceae bacterium | reverse complement strand
TCGGCGATACCGGTGTCGATGATCTCGCGATAGACGAGCGGCACGGCGGCGCCGGCCGCAGCGTCGACGACGATGAGGGCCAGGAACACTCCGATCGCTGCGCGGTACGGGCGGGCGAAGCCCAGGATGCGGCGGATCGTGCCGGGGGCCAGGCGATGGTCGGTGACGGACGGATCTTGGGTGAACGAGCGGATGGGTCTGGGCATTGGCCGGCTTTCCGGTGCCGACGTCGTCATGACGTGGACACCTCGGTTCCGCGGAGTGGGTTGGACAACGGTGATGAGTGCACCGCATGATGAGGTAAACTCACTACATGGACGCGGATATTCCCGGTGTGTCGAGCGACACACCGGGCGAACTGGCACCCCAGGTCGCCGACCTGCTGCATGCCGTCACCCGGAGGCTGCGGCGGGAAGCGCGTGACAGCCTCGGTCCGGACGACGCCACCTGGACCCAGATGCGCGCACTGCGTGCGCTCGGCCGGCTGCCCGTGCCTGCCCGCATGAGCGACCTCGCAGACGAACTGCACATCGCTCGGCGGTCGGCCACCTCGCTCGTCGACGACCTGGAGGCCCGTGGGCTGGTGGCACGCGGTCGTGACCCGATCGACCGCCGGGCGGTGACCGTCGCGGTGACCGTCGCCGGACGACGCCTGGTCGCCGAGGCCGGTGAACGTCGCCGGCTCGCGACCGTCGGCATGCTCGGAGCACTCTCCGAGACCGACCTGCGCAAGCTCCGAGATCTCCTGGGTCGCGTCGTCGCGTCCAGCGACGACTCCGCTTGACCCGGACGGTGCCGGCATCGGCGGCACCGCCGAGGTGGGCATCGGTTCAAGTCGTGGCGACCCGATCCCGATACAGAGGTACCCCCTCGAGAGCGAGCGCCCGGCTCGGCACGTCGTGCCGGACCAGACGCAACCTCCCGCCCAGAAGAGGAATTCGTGTCTGTACGTGAAGGTTGGTCACTGATCGTCGCCGACGTGCCACCGCAGGTCGACGGCAACATCGCCGGCACGCTGCTGTCGGAGCGGCGCTGATGGCGGACCGTGCGATCGAGCGTCTCCGGCTCCTGCAGGTCCCCGGTCCGCTGCTGCTGGCCGTCGTCGCGGCGGGCTACCTCGCCCTCGCACAGTTCGTCGTGTGGCTGAACGACCCGGTGAACCTCGGCGCGGGCTTCTGGCCGGCGGCCGGGTTCAGCCTCGCGCTCCTGGTCATGATGCCTCCGAGCCGCTGGGGCTGGGTGCTCGCCGGCGTGGCGTTCGCCGAGTTCGGCGGAGACCTGGCACGGGGCTATCCGCTCGACGCGGCGCTGTGGTGGACGGCGGGCAACTGCATCGAACCGCTGGTCGGAGCGCTGTTGTTGCGTCGATGGGGCAACGCCACGGGTTCACTGGTGCCGCTCCGCCAGTTCCGACGCTTCTTCGGTGCGGCGGTCGTCGTCGGCCCGCTGGTGGGTGCCTCGATCGGTTCGATCGGCACGGTCTTCGCGCTCGGGAATTCGGGGATGTGGCAGGTCTGGCCGAAGTACTTCGTCGGCGACGCGCTCGGTGTCCTCGTCGTCGCCCCGCTGCTGCTGTGCTGGCAGGAGCGGCCCATCGCCCGCCGTCCCGTCGAGACGATCACGCTCGCCCTGGCGGTGCCCGTGGTCCCCGTCGTGGCCTTTCGCACCTGGGGTGAGGCCTGGGACGCAGCGCTGCCGTACCTCGTCATCCCGCTGCTGATGTGGATCGCGCTGCGCCACGGATGTCGGGGCGCAGCGCTCGCTGTGTTCGCGACGACACAGATCGCCAACTGGTTCACGGCAACGGGTGACGGGCTGTTCGCGTCCGCCGGCGCGCCGACCGGGCACGCCATCATCCTCCTGCAGATCTTCCTCGTCATCACGGCGGTGTCGACGTTCGTCCTGGCGGCGCTCGTCGAGGACCTCGTCGACCGCGCCGAGGTCGAGATCCGACTCGAACGGCAGGCGTCGACCGACGAGTTGACGGGGTTGGCGAACCGAGCGATGCTGACGCTGTCGCTGAGCGAACGCGCCGTGTCACCTTCGGGGCACCGAGGTGTCGGGGTGTGCGTGTGCGACCTCGATCACTTCAAGGTGGTCAACGACGGCCTCGGCCACCAGGCGGGTGACGAGGTGCTCGTCGAAGTCGCCCGTCGAATGAGCGGCTGTGTCCGAGCGAGCGATCTCGTGGCGCGCGTGGGCGGCGACGAGTTCGTGATCGTCACCGACGGGGACGGCGACGAACTGAAGATGCTCGCCCAGCGGGTCATCGCCGCCGTTGCGGTGCCCATGACGCTGAGTGACGGAACGAAGCTGACCCCGTCCGTTTCCCTCGGACTCGCACACTGCGCGCCGGGTACCGACCACTCACACCTGTTGCGTGACGCGGACGCGGCGCTGTTCCGCGCCAAGGCGCTCGGTCGAGGCAGATTCCATCTGTTCGACGAGCAGCTCCGGCTCCAGGTGATGGATCGGCTGTTCATCCAGACCGAGGTGCAGGAGGCGCTGGAGGCCGACGACCTGTTCTGCGTCTACCAGCCGGAGATCGTCATCGCGACCGGCGAACTCTTCAGCTTCGAGGCGCTCTCCCGCTGGGATCACCCGTCCCGGGGCCCGATCTCGCCCGACCGGTTCATCCCCGTCATCGAGGACATCGGCGCCGCCGGCGAACTCTTCGACCATGTCCTCGTCGAGACGCTCGGCGCACAGTCGCAGTGGGCGAAGCGTCTCGGCTTCCACCCGTCGGTGGCGATCAACGTGTCGGCCCGCCAGCTCGACGACGAGGGGCTGCCCGGCTCGGTGGCGAAAGCCCTCACGAGGGCGGGCTGTCCCGCCGAGAGCCTCTGGATCGAGGTGACCGAGAGCGCGCTCGCCGAGGAGACCGCCACGGGCATCCTGTTGGCACTCCACGACCTGGGCGTCCGCGTCGCGATCGACGACTTCGGCACCGGGTGGTCGTCGATGGCGAGACTGGCCTCGTTCCCCTGGGACCTGCTCAAGATCGACCAGTCGTTCGTGCAGGCCCTCGGGCAGCCCAACCGGTACGCCGAGCAGGTGGTGAGCTCGACGATCGCGCTGGCGCACGCCCTCGGGATCCTCACCACCGCCGAGGGCGTCGAGACCCCCGAGCAGCTCGAGCGGCTCGCCGAGCTCGGGTGCGACATCGCTCAGGGCTACCTGTTCGCCCGTCCCGCCCCGGCTCGCGATGCCATCAGCCACGTCACCGCCGCCGGCAGGTGGAACGGCCCCGGCATCGGCGTCGTGCACGAACCGGTGTCGGATCCGCGTCTCGGCCGGACCGTGCGTCGATCTGTGCCCGGACTCCGGGACTGACCGGCGCACGGTCCGGTTCGACCGCGAGCTGTGGCGTTCAGGCGCTCAGGAAGCGTCGTGCTCGGTGTCGCGCTGGATCGCGATCCCGGTCACGATCAGGAAGAGGGTGACCGGCAGGACGACCATGTACTGGAAGGGCACGACCTGGGTGATCGCGGCC
>CAXBAZ010000539.1:0-3501 GCA_963973395.1 uncultured Acidimicrobiaceae bacterium | reverse complement strand
GGCGACCACGACACCGACGGGCTCGACATCCGGATCATGTCGCCGGTCGAGGCGACCGAGCTCACGGTGCAGCGCATGCGCCAGGGTCACGACACCATCTCGGTGACCGGCAACGTGCTGCGCGACTACAACACCGATCTGTTCCCGATCCTCGAGGTCGGCACGAGCGCGAAGATGCTCTCGATCGTGCCGCTGATGAACGGCGGCGGGCTGTTCGAGACGGGTGCCGGCGGGTCGGCGCCGAAGCACGTCCAGCAGTTCGTCAAGGAGAACTATCTGCGCTGGGACTCACTCGGCGAGTTCCTGGCACTGGCCGTGTCGCTCGAGCACTTCAGCGACGTCACGGGCAACTCGCAGGCCAAGGTGCTCGGTCAGACGCTCGACATCGCGACCGGGCGGGTGCTCGACGAGAACAAGTCGCCCGCACGGCGGCTCGGACAGATCGACAACCGCGGCAGTCATGCATGGCTCGCCGTGTACTGGGCACAGGCACTCGCCGAGCAGACCGACGATCCGGCGCTCGCCGAACGATTCGCTCCGATCGCGGCACAACTCGCCGAGCACGCCGACACGATCGACGGTGAACTGATCGCTGCCCAGGGAGCGCCGGTCGATCTGGGCGGCTACTTCCGGCCCGATCCGGCCACGGCGGCCGCCGCGATGCGACCGAGCACCACCCTGAACGACATCCTCGACGCCATCTGACACCGTGCCACCGGTGACGCGACGGCTGGTGTTCCCGGCCACGTTGCTGCTCACCATGACCGCATCGGCGTTCCAGATCTTCGCGCTCGCGATCCTGGCCTCCCCGATCATCGCCGAACTCGACCTCAGCCGGGCACAACTCGGGCTCGTCGGCTCCGTCAACACGGCGGTCGGGGCGATCACGTCACCGCTGACGGGTCGGCTCACCGACCGGGTCGGCCCTCGCCACTCGGTGAGTGTCCTGTTGGGCGCCAGTGCATTGGGCATGGCGGTGCTCGCGTGGTCGCCGTCGGTGTGGTGGCTGGTCGTCGCCGCTGCGGTCGGTGGCATCCCGCAGGGCTGGGGCAATCCGGCGACCAACAGCCTGATCGCGACGCGCACCGCACCGGGCCGGCGGGGTGGCGTGACCGGGGTCAAACAATCGGGTGTCACCCTCGGGGTGTTCCTCGCCGGCATCTCCCTACCGCTGTTGGAGGGTGCCTGGGGCTGGCGTGGGGCGAGCCTGGTGTTCGCCGGTCTGTTCACGGTCCTGGCGGTCGCGATCCATCTGACGCTCGGTCCCGATCCGGTCGGCTCGACCGACCCCGACGACCACGTCGGCGGCGCGCCGGCGACGGGTGCACGAGTCCGGCTCGATCCGTTCGTGACCCGCCTCGCCGTGTACGCATTGCTGATGGGCACCGCCGGCGGTGCCGTCGGACGCTTCTTCCCGCTGTACGCCGAGGAGTCGCTCGGATTCTCGCTGGCGACCGCCGGCCTGCTCACGGCCATCGGCGGTCTGCTCGGCATGGTCGCACGGGTCGCCGTCGGCCGGATGGCCGAGACCCGGATCACACCGACCCGACTGCTGAGCTTGTTGGCGATGGTCGGCGTGGCGTACTGCCTGCTCCTGGCGGTGGTCGACGAGTCGACCCGCGAGTTCCTGTACCTGGCGCCACCGCTGAGCGCCGTCGGCATCGCCGCGTGGAACGCCGTCGCGATGCTCGCGATCATCATGTTCTTCTCCAAGCAGCAAGCGGGACGGGCCTCGGGCGTCGTCATGCTCGGCTTTCTCGGTGGCATGTCGATCTCCGCACCGCTCGCCGGGTTCGCCGTCGACCGGATCGGTGCCTACGGGCCCGTCTGGCTCACCGCCGCCGGGTTGGCCGCCGCCGCGTCCGCGATGATGTGGTTCGACACGACGGGACGGACCCCGGTGGTTGCGTCGCCGTCGATTGCGTCGACGGTGGTTGCGTCGCCGATCGACGGGGCACACTAGGACCGAGATGTTGCTGCCGTTGCTGACGCCCGACGAGGACACCAGCGTCGAAGATCTTCTGGAGCAGGGGCTGACCGGTACCGACTGGGTCCAGGCCGGCGCAATCCTGCTCGCTGCGATCGCGGTCGCGATCGCAGCCAATCGCGTCGCCAGGTCGATCGTGTCGAGATCGCTCGGCGCCGGATTCGGGGCGATCATCACCGCCCGCATCATCGGATACCTCTTCTTCCTGATCGGGCTCGTGTACGCCCTCAACACGCTGGGGGTCCGCGTCGGCCCGCTGCTCGGCGCGCTCGGTCTGAGCGGCCTCATCCTCGCCCTCGCGCTGCAGAAGGTGGCCGAGAACTTCATCGGGGCGCTGATCCTGCAGACGCGGCGACCGTTCACGGTGGGCGACACCGTCGAACTGAGCGATCACGTCGGGGTGGTCACCGACGTCGACGCGCGCACGGTCTCGTTGCGCGGGCTCGACGGGTCGATGATCCGGATCCCGAACCTCGAGGTGCTGAACTCGCCGATCGTCAACCTCACGCGCGAGTCGGTGTCGCCTACGACTCCAACCTGGAGGACGCGACGCGCGTGCTCGGCGAAGCGGTCGCCCGAGTGCCCCGGATCAGGAACGTGCCCGAACCCCGGGTGCTGCTCCGGCAGTTCGGTGCGTCGAGCATCGACTTCACGATCTTCTACTGGCACACGAGCGACATCCAGTCGGAGTTGGCGACCACCCACGACCTGATGCTCGCCGTCCACCACGCGCTCGCCGACGAGGGCATCACGATCGCCTTTCCCCAGATGGTCGTCTGGTCGGGCCACGACGCCGTCGAGAATCCGTACGACGGCAATCCTGGGGAGGTGTACACCGGCCGGCCGCCCGAGCCGCCACCACCCGAGCCGAACGAGGCGCCGTCGAGCCGGTGGTCGTGGCACTCGTGGGGTTCACGCTGACGGCACGACCGAGCGAGGCTCCCCGACGATGCCGCCCGATGATGCTCGCGGGATCTCAGGCGACCGGGGTGAGCGCAGGCCGCCCGGCGAGCACCTCGACCACGTTGCGTGCCGCCAGGGCGGCCATCGCCGAACGAGTCTCGATCGTCGCCGAACCCAGATGCGGGATCAGCACCACGTTGTCGAGGTCGAGCAAACCGGGATGCACGTCGGGTTCGTGCTCGAACACATCGAGGCCGGCACCTGCGATCCGACCGTTGCGCAACGCGTCGACGAGCGCCGCCTCGTCGACGATCGGCCCGCGGGCCGTGTTGACGAGGTGGGCCGACGGGCGCATCCGAGCCAGCGCAGCGTCGTCGATCAGGTGGTGTGTCGCCTCGGTGTACGGGCAGTTGAGCGACACGACGTCGCTCGACTCGAGCAATTCGTCGAGGTCGACCGGGCGCGCCCCGAGTCGAGCTTCGGTCTCCGGGGCCACACGACTCCGGTTGTGGTACACGACCGACATACCGAACGCCCGCGCGCGACCCGCGAGCGCTTCGCCGATCGCACCCATGCCGACGATGCCGAGCTGCCGGCCCTGGAGGCCCGAC
>CAXBAZ010000538.1:0-3507 GCA_963973395.1 uncultured Acidimicrobiaceae bacterium | reverse complement strand
GCCCGCTGCGCTCCAGCTCGCGATCATCGACGCCGACGACGTCCCCGAATGCGCGGCGATCGGAGCCACCCCGAGCGGCATCGCGACGGGCTCCGCTCCCGCGATCGGTCCGGAGGTCAACACGCTGATCCTCCTGAACGAATCTCGACTCGAGCGCTTCCACGGCGCGGCCGGCCGTCAACAGGTGAGCGCCGCCCTCGACGAACTGACCGACTACCTCTCGACGCCCGGCTCCTCGATCGTGCCCGCCGTGGTCTCGGTCGACGGCGTCCCCGCCGTCGACGCCGCGTACGACGCGTGGGACACCGACGCCACGTGCGATCCCGGTTCGGCCAACGACGTCGTCTCGGCGATCAACACCCACGTGATCGACCCGGTCCGTGGCCAACTCGATCACGTCGTGTTCCTCGGCGCCGACGAGCAGATCCCGATGGCCCGGCTCACCGACGCCACGGGGGTCGCCAACGAGTACGACTACCGCCACGAGTTCGACGGCGACATCGCCGGTGCCGGCCCCGACACCCGCAACACGTTCACATCCAGTTTCTGGAGCAGCACCATCCTGTCCGACGAACCGTACGGCGACTCGGATGCACGGTCCCTCGGCAATCGCTACTTCTACGTGACCGACATCGCGCTGGGCCGGGTGGTCGAGTCACCGGCCGACATCGCCGGAGCACTCACGACGTTCGTCGAGTACGAGGGCACCTTGGCGATCGACACGGCCGCCGTGCTCGGCTACGACTTCCTGATCGACGGATCGGAGCAGATCGCTGCGACGCTCGCCGACGAGCTGACACCCGGTGCGGTCGACGACCGTCTCGCCGACGGTCTGGTCGACGCCACCGGTAGCCCGTGGGACCGGGCCGACGCGACCGCCGTTCTCGCCGCGGTCGCCGGCAACTCGCTGGTCTCGCTGAACGCCCACTTCGACCACTACCGCGCGCTGCCGGCGGTCGGCGACAAGGTGCCCGGGTTCCTCGACAACCTGATCGCCGAGACGGTCGCGGACGACCTGGGCGAACAGGCCCTGCTGCGCTCGCTGGTGTTCTCGATGGGCTGTCACTCCGGCCTGTCGGTCAGCGACGTCACGATCGCCAACACCAACACCGACTGGGCCGAGGTACTCGGCCAGCAGGGAGCCATGTTCGTGGGCAACACCGGATTCGGATACGGCGACACCGAGACCGTCGCGTACACCGAGCTGCTGATGGCCCTCTTCGCGGAACAGGTGACGGCCCCGTTCGACCTGACGGGCGGCGGTGACTCGACCACCGTCGGCCAGGCGCTCGCCTGGGCGAAGAACGAGTACGTGTCCGGACTGCAGTCGTTCAGCGTGTACGACGAAAAGGCCGTGATGGAGTCGACGTTCTACGGCCTTCCGTTCTACACGGTCGGGATCCCCGGCAACGTCCTGGCGGACGCCCCCGATCCCGCGCCGGGCGCCCCGGCGGGCGGAGAGCGGCTGGAGCTGCTCGACGCGGTCAACACCCCGAATCAGACGCCGACCGGCACCTACTTCTCGAACCCGGGGCCCGACGGCGACGAGCTGGTGATCGTGGCGCCGGGCCGCCCTATCCAGCCGAAGGTCGTGATCGACGTGTCCGCGGACGACGCCGTCGCACGGGGCGCGCTGATCGAATCGATGTCGTCGACCTGGGAGGACCTGCCCGACCCGGTCATCGCGCAGCCGATCTTCGACGAAGCAGCCGGACAGCCGGGGGCCGAGACCGGCGACGTCGTGTTCCCCGCTAAACCGCTGCGCATCACCACGAGCACGGGCCCCGCCGGCCGCCGCCAGCAACTCGTCGTCGCCAGCGGGCAGTACCGCTCCGACCCCGGCGAACAACGGCTCGACGACGACATCGAGGTCACCGTCTACTACGGCGCGCCGGGTGGCGACGTCACCCCGCCGACGATCACGAACGTTCGCCCGGTGATCGACGGCGACATGCTCACCGTCACGGTCGACGTGACCGACGACAACGACGTCGACCGGGTCGTCGTGCTCGTCGGCGAACGGACCGCCCAGCGCGCGGCCGACTGGACCGCGCTCGAGCTGGCGCGGAACGGATCGACCTGGTCGGGGAGCCGCTCGCTGGCGAGCAGCACGGTCGGTGTCGAACTGCTCGTGCAGGCCAAGGACGAGTTCGGCAACGTCGGCGTCACCACCAACAAGGCCCGCAACTTCGCCGACGAGGTGGTGTTCGCCGAGCCGGAGCCGACCGATCCCGACGTCGTGCTCGACCTCTCCGTCGCCGTGACCGGCACCGCCGGTGCCGGCGGCTGGTACGACGGGCCGGTCTCGATCACTCCGACGGGCTCGAACGCGATCAGCGTCTCGATCGACGGTGGCGCCCCGCAGCAGACGAGCAGCGGCGTCGCCGTCCCGATCACCGGAGGTGGCCGACACACCTGGAAGGCGACGACCGACGTCGGCGAGGTTCGCACCGGTCAGGTGCGCATCGACGACGACGGACCGCCCGAGATCGACATCGCCCTACCGGCGAACGACGACGACGAGTTCCCGGTCGGTACCACCGCTCGTTTCGACGTGCGGTGCGCCGACCTCAGCCTGGCAACGTGTGTCAGCAGCTTGAACGGCGTCCCGATCACCCCTGGAAGCCCGGTGCCCACCCAACCCGGTGACTACACGCTGCGGGTACGGGCGACCGATGCGGTCGGCAACGTCACCACGGTGACGCGCCCGTTCCGCATCGCCGTCGTGACCGTCACCGGGCCGCCGGACCTGCGGGAACTGATCGGGCCGACCGCACCGGTCGACGACGACTCGACCGTGTCGATCGAGGCCCGGTTCGCCGACGTGAGCGGCAGCGCCGACAGCTACACGGCGACCTTCGACTGGGGAGACGACACGTCGCCGTCGGTCGTCGATGTCGACGCCTCCGACGAGCCGACGGCCGATGCCCTCGGCCGCGCCGTCGGCACGCACGTCTACGGCCGACCGGGTGTGTACGCCGTGACCGTCACGATCGACGACGGCGCCGGCGGCACCGACGCCGCCGAGTTCGCCTTCGTCGTGGTCTACGACGAGGACGAACGAGGGCGCGTGTCGGGGTCGGGCTACTACCTGTCGGGCCGCGAGGCGTACTCCGGCACGCGGGTGGTGTCGGCCGCGCGCTTCGGCTTCAACGCCCACTACCCCCGCGGGGCCGACACCCCGAAGGGCAACACGCTGCTCAAGCTGATCGGCGAGTTCGACTTCCGGTCGACGAGCTACGACTACCTGACGGTGAACGACTCGATGGCCGTGGCCGAGGGCGTCGGGACGCTCGGCGGCTCGACCGAGTACCGCTTCCGGGTGCAGGGCATCGACCAGGGATGGCTCGACTTCTTCCAGATCACGATCTGGGATCCGGCCACCGGCGACGTGCTGTACGACAACGGCGTGCTCTACGACCAGGGCGACCTCGTCCTGCTCGGGAACATCAAGGTCAAATCGTGACATGGCGGAGGATCATCGTCGTCCTGGCGTGCACCGCCGGG
>CAXBAZ010000537.1:0-3513 GCA_963973395.1 uncultured Acidimicrobiaceae bacterium | reverse complement strand
GTACATGTCCTTCCAGCGGTCGACGATGTACACGAACCCCTCGTCGTCGATCCGGGCGGCGTCACCGGTCTTGAGCCAGCGGCCCTCGAACGCCTCGGCGGTCGCCTCGGGCTTGTTCCAGTAGCCCGGCGTGATGTTCGGCCCGGCGACCCACAGCTCGCCGACCTCATCGGCAGCACGGTCGACACCCGACTCGTCGACGATGCGGAACTCGGTGTGCATGAGCGCCTTGCCCGTCGAGCCGATCTTGCGCAAGGCGTCGCTCTTGTCGAGGAAGATGCACGCGGGGCTGGTCTCGGTCATGCCGAAACCCTGTGCCAGTGACACGCCGCGTTCGCTCCACGCCTCCATGATCGTGAGCGCACAGGGCGCTCCGCCGACCCCGGCCATCCGCAGCCGCGACAGGTCGGTGTCGTCGAAGTCGTGGTGCTGCATCATGAATTGGTACGGCGCCGGCACGGCGAAGAAGTGGGTGATGCCCTGGTCGGGGTCGCCGAGCACACGGAGCGTCTCGCCCGGGTCGAAGGCCTTGAAGATCACGACGGTGCCGCCGGCGTGCAGCACGGGGTTGCTGTAGCAGTTCAGCCCACCGGTGTGGAACAGCGGCAGCACGTTCAGGTGCACCGTGTCGATGCCGACACCGGCCGGGAACCCGAGGTTGACACAGTTCCAGAAGTTCATCCCGTGGGTGATCATCGCTCCCTTCGGGAGGCCGGTCGTGCCCGACGTGTACATGATCGTGATCACGTCGTCGTGGGTGAGCGCGGCACGCTCGACCGGCACGCCGGTGTGGGCTGCGATCGCTCGCTCGTACCCGCTGTCGTCGGCGCCGGCGGCGATCTCGAGCAGGGCGTCGATCGAGCAACGTTCCTGGAGGTCGGCGGCGGAGGTCGCGAATTCGATGTCGTGCACGAGCAGCACCGGGGAGCTGTCACCGATGATGTACTCGAGCTCGCTGACGGTGAGGCGCCAGTTGAGCAGCACACAGATCGATCCGGTGCGGGCACAGGCGCACTGGATGTCGAAGAACTCCACGCCGTTGTGCGCGAGCACTGCGACCCGGTCGCCGCGGCCGATCCCGAGCGACGTCAGGTGGGCCGCCATGGCGTCGACGCGCCGGTCGAGCTCGGCGTACGTGAAGCTGCGTCCGGTGTCGAGCTCGCGCACGGCTTCGTGTGTCGGCCGGTTGGCCGCGTGATGTCCGATCCAGTCGTAGGCGGGGATCGGTCCGTGGCCGTCGGGGCGCGAGGTGGTCATCGCAGCCACTGCACCGGGGTCGGGCACGAATTCGTCGCTCGCCTGCATCGGTGCGTCCCTCCTGTCTGATCGAGCGGCCGTGCGGATCGACCGGAACGTAGCAATCCTCGCCGGCCGGACTCGTGGCGGACCGTCGCTCAGACGTCCCAGCCGAGCGAGCCCAGCAGGGATTCGAACCCCTCGATCTGCGCGCGGACCACCTCGTCGGTGGCTGCCCACGTGTCGATCTCGATCAGCATCGCCGGTGTCTCGGCCTCGAACACCGTCCAGCTCTCGCCGCCACCGTGCTGGGTGACGCCCGACCGCGTCGGGAGTCCGGAGCCGATCGACCATGCCGACTCCAGTGAGCGGTCGGTCGGTCCGACCGAGCCGACGTATCCGTACGGCTGGTGGACCCAGACGGCGAGGTCGGGATCGATCGTCCCGATCAGCGTTGTGATCGCGAGCGTCTCGGGCTCGGAGATCGGGGCCGCCCCGCCGTCGGACGGTCGCCAGTCCCAGCTGAAGTTGCGATTGAGGTCGACCTCGTTCGCGTTCCATCGGGTGCCGGCCGCCACGCCGTCGGGATTCAGCTCGGGGACGAGCCACACGGCGACGTCGTCGGCGTACTCGACCTCCACCATCGCGCGCACGGTCGGTGGGCTCGCCGGTTCGTTGCCGTGGATGCCGCCGACCACGAGCACGACGTGCTCGGGCGCGTCGACCGGCCGGACGAGCGCGGTGATCTCGCGTCCCTCGACCGAGGTGCCGATCGTCTGGGTCACCCAGCCGTCCGGGATGGGCGGTGCCGGGAGGTCGGACGGTGGCCGCACGTCGTAGATCGACCCGCGGTCCGGCGCCCCGGTCGTGGTCGTCGTCGGCAGGGTGGTGGTGGTCGTTATGGTCGTGGTCGTCGAGGGCGTGAGGTCGGTGGTGGTGCTCGGGCTGTCGGTCGTGGTCGACGGATCAGTCGTCGTCGTGGTGGCCGGATCGGTCGGCGTGGTGGTGGTCGTCGTGGTGACGGCCGTGGTCGTCGGGCTCGTCGACGCGTCCGACGTCGATGTGGTCGGTTCAGCCTGTGACGGGACGACATCGGAACAGGCGGCCACCGTGAGCGTCGACAGTACGAGCAGCAGGATCCGCGTCGACGTGGGGCGCACCAGGCCAGTGTGGCACCCGACCTCACGATCCGAGCATCGGCCCGGTCGCTCGCCCAGGGCTCAGTGATCGAGGTCGCCGATGTTCGTGCTTCGGAGATCGTGACGCGTTGGAAATGCTCCGTTCATGTTTCGGTCCTACGGTCAGACCACTGTGAAACCATCTCATCTCGACACCGCTCACGTCGACACCGCTCACGTCGTGGCCGATCCGGACACCTGTTTCTGGGGCCACCTCGACCCGGACGTCCCGGCGGCGCTCACCGTCGCATCCGGCACCGAACTCTGGATCGAGGCAGTGACACACCATGCCGGCGACGCTCCCGATCTCCTGATGGACGATGGCATCGAGGCGATCTGGGCCGGGATCCCCGAGGCCGATCGTGGGCCGGGCGTGCACGTCATGACGGGGCCGATCGACGTCGTCGGTGCCAGACCCGGCGACACCCTCCGGGTCGAGATCCTGGAGATGCGGCCGCGCCTGCCCTACGGGTCGAACTGTGCTGCCAACTGGGGGCTCTTCCACGAGCGGTTCGGCAAGGAACGGATCACCATCTACGAACTGGTCGACCCGCCCGCCGACGGTTTCCCGACGACGGCGCGTCCGATGTTCGGGTTCGACTTCACGACGCTCGCGTTGTACGACGTACCGGGCGTCGTGACGCCGCCGGATCCGGCGGCACGGCAACCGTTCGGCCGTGACGTCACCGTGCCCGTCCGACCACACCTCGGCGTGATGGGCGTCGCTCCGGACGGCCGCGTGAGCAGCATCCCGCCAGGGGTGTTCGGCGGCAACGTCGACAACTGGCGCTTCGGCCCGGGGACCGCGGTGCACTATCCGATCTTCCGTGAAGACGCCGGCTTCTACGTGGGCGACCCACACTTCAGCCAAGGCGACGGAGAGATCTGCGGCACCGCGATCGAAGCGTCGCTCGACGTCAAGGTCAGGTTGTCGCTCGCCGACGATGTATCGACCACGTCACCGCTGCTGCGTACCGACACGCACTGGTTCACCC
Source organism: uncultured Acidimicrobiaceae bacterium (assembly GCA_963973395.1). Taxonomy (GTDB): domain Bacteria; phylum Actinomycetota; class Acidimicrobiia; order Acidimicrobiales; family Ilumatobacteraceae; genus Ilumatobacter. The sequence goes on along the minus strand of CAXBAZ010000537.1, from coordinate 104 downwards.
ACGGCTTCGGCGACGATCTCGACGAGGCGATGGCGATGGCCGCCGACCTCGCGCTGCGACTGCTCGTCGATCGTGGCGGGTTCAGTCTCGACGAGGCCTACTCG
>CAXBAZ010000536.1:0-3514 GCA_963973395.1 uncultured Acidimicrobiaceae bacterium | reverse complement strand
TGTACGCCGAGGTGATCACCAACGACCTGTGCACCGGGTGTGCGGGCTGCGTGGTCACCTGCCCCCACGACGTGATCGGCTACGAGCACGAGGAGGGCAAGTACATCCCGTTCCACCTCGAAGAAGAGCTCGGGCTCGACAACTGCATCCACGGCGAGAAAGGGTGCACCACCTGCACCCGCGCGTGCCCGAGATTCCGCGCGTGGGAGCCGTCGGCCGACATGCACCTGTTCGGTCGGGTCCGCGAACCCGACGAGATGGCCGGCATCTGGCGTCAGCTCTACCTCACACGGGCGAGCGACGACATGGTCCACAAGATGGGCCAGGACGGTGGCCTCGTGTCGGCGATGCTGATCTGGCTCCGCGAACACGACTACATCGACGCTGCCCTGGTGTCAGGTGTCGAGGACGACGACGCCTGGAAGGCGAAGCCCGTCGTGGTCGAGTCGAAGGACGAGATCCTGGCCACCGCCGGATCGCGCTACACGTACTGCGCGAACCCGCTGGCGTTGCCCGAGGCACGCGAGCGCGGCCTGGAACGCCTGGCGCTCGTCGGCATGGGCTGCCAGACGTCGTCGCCGCCGATCATGTGGGACCGCAAGGCCGGCAAGGTGTCGAAGCCGTTCCTGTTCAACATCGGACTGCTGTGCTCCAAGACGTTCGACGACGCGATCTTCACCGAGCTGTTCGAGGCCAAGTACGGCCTCGAGAAGCAGGACATGGTGAAGATGAACATCAAGGGCGTCTTCCAGATCTGGATGAAGGACGGCTCGTACCACGAGATCAACCTGAAGGAGTGCCACGCGTGGACCCGCGAGGGCTGCAAGAGCTGCCCGGACTTCGCGGCCGAGCACTCCGACGTGGCGACCGGCGGGATCGGTGAGGACAACGACTGGACCCTCACCATCGTGCGCACCGAGCTCGGTGAGGAGGTCATCGAGCGGATGATCGCCGACGGGTCGATCATCGCCAAGCCGGCCCAGACCGACGAGACCGCGATGCGGCTGCTCCGGATGCTGTCGATCGTCAGTCGGCGCCGCTGGCCCGACCGCGCCGACCCGGCACCTGCGATCGGTGTGCCGCCGCCCAAGAAGAAGGCCGCACCGCCTGCCGATGCCGCGCCGGAACCCGATCAGCCGAAGCAGGATCGACCCGGAGGCTGAGGCCGCGTCAGTTGCAGGCGGCGAGGGCGGACTGGAAGTCGCCCATGATCTGCAGCGCCAGCTCGTTGCCCCCGTCGGCCTTCGAGGCGACGTCGTCGAAGTCGCTGAAGCCCTGCGCCTGCTCCTCGGTGAGGCTGAAGTCGTCGATCTCCTGGCGCATGCAGGTGGCCGCCGACTCGGTGATGTCGCCCCGCTCGACCATCGTGTCGACCATCTCGATCGCCAGCTCTCTCGCCGGCGGCGCGGAGGCGCCGCAGGCGCTCAGCACGGTGACGGAGGCGGCAGCGAGGGCGATGATCGAACGACGGGACTTCACAGTGCGTCGATGCTATCGGCGCCGCCGCACGACGGGCACGGCGATGCTCCGCCGCTGATTCTGGGACCCCGACTCACTAACGTCGGCGACGACGTTCGTCGGCTCATCCGACATCGAGACAGGAGCACCCCTCACCATGCGCGAAGCAGTCTTCGTTTCCTACGCCCGTACCGGCCTGGCCAAGGCCGGCCGCGGCGGCTTCAACATGACCCCGGCCATGTCGATGGCCGCCCACGCGATCAAACACGCCGTGGACAAGGCGGGCGTCGAGCCGGAGGCGGTCGAAGACGTGGCGCTCGGCAACGGCGCGCACGGTGCCGGCAACCTCGGCCGTCTGGCCGCGCTGCTCGCAGGTCTGCCGGTGACGACGGCCGGCAACACGATCCAGCGGCACTGCTCCTCCGGTCTCAACTCGATCGCCGTCGCCGCCAACCAGATCAAGGTCGACGGCGTCGATGTCGCCGTCGCCGGTGGCGTCGAGTCGATCTCGATCCCGAGCCCGGGCATGGGCGGTCAGATCAACATGGATCCGGCGCTCACCGACATGTACCCGGCGATCTACATGGCGATGATCGAAACCGCCGACATCGTCGCCGAGCGCTACAACGTGTCACGCGACTACCAGGACGAGTTCTCCTACGAGTCACAGATGCGCATGGCCCGCGCCCAGGAGCAGGAGCTGTTCGTCGACGAGATCGTGCCGATGCAGACCAAGATGAAGCTCGTCGACAAGGAGACGAAGGAAGAGTCGATCGTCGACTACACCGTCGATCGCGACGAGTGCAACCGCCCGTCGACCACCCTGGAAGGTCTCTCGAAGCTCCAGCCCGTGCGAGGTGAGGGCAACTACGTCACGGCCGGCAACGCGAGCCAGCTCTCCGACGGCGCGGCCGCAGTGGTGCTGATGTCCGACGAGGAAGCGTCGCGCCGCGACATCGAGCCGCTCGGTGCGTTCAAGGGCTGGGCCGTCGCCGGTTGCGAACCCGACGAGATGGGCATCGGCCCGATCTACGCCGTGCCGAAGCTCCTGAAGCGCCACGGCCTGACGGTCGACGACATCGACATCTGGGAGCTCAACGAGGCGTTCGCCAGCCAGTGTCTCTACAGCCGCGACACGCTCGGCATCGACCCCGAGAAGTACAACGTCAACGGCGGCTCGATCGCGATCGGGCACCCGTTCGGCATGACCGGCACCCGGTGCGCGGGTCACATCCTCCAGGAGGGCAAGCGTCGCGGGGCCAAGTGGGGCGTCGTGACGATGTGCATCGGCGGCGGCCAAGGCGCCGCCGGCCTCATCGAGATCTACTGACTCCACCCCTCGACGCGAGCGATCATGGGCAGCCAGCCCATGATCGCTCGCACTACTCGGTGGCGAGGGCGACGGCGCGGGTGAACACGGCGTCGAGCATCGGTTCGGTCAGCCGCTTGGTGAACGTGTTCTGCTGGCTCGGGTGGAACGAACACAGCAGCGTCGGCCCACCGGCCAGCGGCACCTCGACGCCGTGCCCGAACTTCGGTCGTGGGCGGACGCCGAAATGGCGGCACGCGGCGTCGTACCCGAATCCGCCGAGGCACACGACCACCGTCGCGTTCGTCAGCAACTCGAACTCACGCTGCAGGAACGGTGCACACGTGTCGCGTTCGACCGGTGTCGGCGTGTTCGCCGGTGGTGCACACTTCACGGCCGCAGTGACCCAGGCGTCGGTCAGACGGAGACCGTCGTCGGCCGACACCGACGTCGGTTGATTCGCCAACCCGGCGTGGTACATCGCCCGGAACAGCCAGTCGCCGCTGCGGTCGCCCGTGAACACCCGGCCGGTCCGGTTGGCGCCGTGCGCGGCAGGCGCCAGGCCGAGCACGACGATCCGCGCATCCGGGTCGCCGAAGCCGGGTATCGGTCGTCCCCAGTAGATCTCGTCCCGAAAGGCCGCCCGCTTCTCCTCGGCGACCAGTTCGCACCACTCGCGCAGCCGGGGACACGCCTCGCACCCGATCACGTCACGTTCGAGTCGGGCGAGTTCGCGGTGCCGTCGTG
>CAXBAZ010000535.1:0-3516 GCA_963973395.1 uncultured Acidimicrobiaceae bacterium | reverse complement strand
GTGGTAGGCCTCGGGCGAGGGGTGGAAGGGACTGCCGGTGAGATCTTCACGATTTGCGCAACGCGAGACTACCTACTGGTCGGTAGGCAGGCTAGGGTGGACCCTGTGATGGATGCCACCGCTCTCCTGGCCGAACTCGAATCGACCGTCGAACGACTGTTGGAACGACACCTCGCGGCCTCGAAGGAGTGGTTCCCGCACGAACACGTCCCGTACGGCCGTGGGCGCGATCCGATCGCCGGCGAATCGTGGTCCGAGGCCGACGCCGATCTGGCGGGGCATACGATCGACGATGCCGTCCGCTCCTCGCTCCTCGTCAACCTGTTGACCGAGGACAACCTCCCGTACTACTTCCGGACGGTCGAGGGCCTGTTCGGCACCGACGGCCCATGGGGCACGTGGGTACGACGATGGACCGCCGAGGAGGGGCGTCATGCGATGGCGATCTACGGCTACCTCATGGCGACGCGGGCGATCGATCCCCATCACCTCGAACGCTGTCGGATGGCGCAGGTCTCGCGCGGTGAGACGCCGAATCCGGCCACGCTGCACCACGGGTTCGTGTACCTGGCGCTCCAAGAGCTCGCCACACGCATCGCCCACCGTTCGACCGGCCGCATGATGGGCGACCCTGCGGGGTACGACGTGATGATGCGCGTCGCCGGCGACGAGAATCTGCACCAGCTCTTCTACCGCGATCTCGCGGCTGCGGCGATCGAGGTCGATCCGGACGGCATGCTGATCGCGATGGAGGAGGAAGTCCGCACGTTCGCCATGCCCGGTACCGGTATTCCGGGCTTCGTCGAGCATGCCAAGAAGATCGCGGCGGCCGGCATCTACGACCTCACCGTGCACCACGAGCAGATCCTCGTCCCGGTCGTGTTGCGCACCTGGAACATCGAGGCGATCGAGGGCCTCGGGCAGGCCGGCGAAGAGGCTCGTGAGCGCCTGATGAAGCGGATGGCCAAGAGCGAGAAGGTCGCGAAACGCCTCGCCGAGCGCCGCGAAGCATCACTCGCCACGGTCTGACCCCTTCAGCCGTTCGCCGGTCGACGAGCCGGGTGCGACGTCAGTCGCCCGACACCCAGTCCGACACCCGCACACTCCGGGGCGGCGCCATCTCGTCACGCACCTCGACGGCAGCGGTCACGACACCTGCGGGATGACCGTCGTCGGTCCTCGCCACGATCTCGAAGGTCATGGGCGACGCGCCGGGGGCGGGCTGGACGCACGTGATCGTGACGCCGACGTCCCCGGGATTGGCAGCGGTCGGGAGGGTGGAGTTCACCGGACACGCCAACGGCTCCGACATCGCGAGCTGTTCGATCGTGAAGTACACCGCGGCGGTCGACGCAGCGGTCCGCTCGGTCCGCTCGGTGCTCACTCGCGAGGTCCGCAGGCCGGTCGAGCTGAAGTTCGCGAGCGCGAGCACGATGATCGACATCACGACCGACAGCACGAGCGCCAGCACCAGGATCGCGCCCTGGTCGCGTGGCGGGTCCGTGTGGTCGGTGAGGACGGGCTGCGACATCACGAGTCCCAGTCGATCAGGCCGGTGAACACGCGTGGGCCGTTCACTTCTCGGGCATCGTGCTCCCAGCTGGCCGCCACGACACCACCTTCGATCTTGACCGCCGACTTCACGTGGGCGGCGGGGGCGAAGATCGTTCCCCAGACCCCGTCGTTGCCGCTCTCGAGCACCACCTCCGACGCATTCGGGAAGTTCCACAGCGTCGACTTCACCCAGCTGCCGATACCGCCCTGCCCGGGGTATCCGTCGAGTTCGACGCGACCCCCATCCATCACGTTGACGATCAACGGAGTGTTCTGATCGGGAGCGGGCCCGTCGAAGCTCATGTTGCCCATCACCTCGAAGTCCGCAGCGTTGATGTTGAGCACGTTGACCTTGCCGGGCACCAGACGAAGCTTCATGTTGGTGCCGGCGTCGACACCCGGGTAGGGGCCGTTGGCGTTCTGGTTCAGGATCTCGAGGTGGACCGCGCACGACGTGCACGAACCCGACGGCAGCTGGGCCAGCGCCAGCGAGCACGCCCGGAGCACCGAGAACGCGTTGTCGAAGTCGATGTCCTGCTCGATCGGCAGGACCTCGCTCTGCCCGTTGGCGACGATCCTCGGATTCGACGTCGATCCACCCAACTCGTAGGCGGACTTGCCGTTGTCGGCGATCGTCGTGTTCGAACGGTCGTCGATCACGACGTCGCGGTTCGAGTGCATCGTGAGGCTGCCGGAGCTGATGCTCCAGTCGACCCGACCGACGTAGAGCGCCGTGCCGAACGGCGAGATCGTGGGGAGCTCGTCGTCGCTGTTGATGTTCTGCCCGATCGACGCGCTGTTGCTGAACGAGAGCGATCCGCCGACGGCGGACGCCCACTTCACCTGAGGGTTGTTCGTCAGGCGCACGTCGCCGCGCACGAACGTCGCGAAGTTGAGCGTCTGTTCCATCGGGTCGGCGGCGCAGTCCCCGGCGACGACCGGGGCGGCGAGTGCCGATTCGGCGCGCGGCGAGGCCGACACCTCCGACATCTCGTTCGTCTGGGTCAGGCGGATCGTGACCCTGTCGACCTGGGGGACGCCGGTCGTGTCCGCTTGCAGCACGATCTCGGCGACCGCCGGTTCGGTGCCGGGCTCGTCGATGAGATGGTCGGCGATGTTGAGGACATCGATCACGGTCGACCCCGAGCAGCGGTAGCGATCGAGCGCTGCGATTCCGTCGGCGCGGGTCACCCGGTACGCCGTCGAATTCGCGCCGTCGTCGATCCGCAGCACGTTGTCGTTGCCGGCCGGCGAGCACCCGGAGCCCGAGTCGCCGTCGGCCGACGTCCGGTACGCGCTCACTTCCACCGGAGCTCCCTGCACGTCGCCGGGCAGGTAGTTGACGAGTTGCTGGAGGTCGTGCGCCTCGGTGATCCGCACGCCGACACCGTCGCTGCTCCGGAAGATGACCGAGATGCCACCGAGCACGACCACGGCCACGATCCCCATGACCACGATCGTGAACAGCACCTCGACCAGCGTGGTACCGGTGTCGCGTCCACGTCCATGGTTCGCCACTGCTCGGATTCGCGGTCGAAGGGTCATCGCACGTCCTCGTCGTTCACGCAGGCGGTTCATGAGCCTGCACAGGGGAGCGGGTTGCCGGAAGCGGGCATGCCGGTCCCGGAGCCCTGGTATCCGAACGATGTCGACTGTTCGGAGCGGAGTTGCTTGTTGTAGTGGACGTCGCCGGCGCGCACGACGTTCCCGCTCTCGGAGAACTCGGCATTCCAACCGCCGGTACGGCGGGGCGCGGACGGATGTGTGATCGCGACCTCCCAGCCGTTGACGGTGCTGTTCCGGTAGTTGGTGACGACCACCTCGACCTGCCAGCCGGAGCCCCAGTTGTTGACCACGGTCGCTCGACATGCGAGTTCGGCGGGGATGGTCGACGTGGTGGTCGTCGTCGCGGGCGTCGTGGTGGTCGTCGTGGTGGTCGTGGGCGGCACCGTCGTGGTCGTG
>CAXBAZ010000534.1:0-3524 GCA_963973395.1 uncultured Acidimicrobiaceae bacterium | reverse complement strand
CGCCCGCCGTGCTGAACATGATCCTCGATGCCGCCGCCGAGTGGGAGGGGCCGATCCCGGGGAGCGGACGGGTCCGGATCGTGGTCGCCGGCGCACCGCCGCCCACACGCACGATCGAGCGGACCGAGACCGAACTCGGCTGGGAGTTCGTCCAGATCTACGGCCTGACCGAGACCGCTCCGTTGCTCACGATCAACCGCAACCGGTCGGAGTGGGACGACCTCTCCCCCACCGAACGCGCCGTCAAGCTGAACCGGGCCGGCGCACCTGCGATCGGCTGCCAGATGGCGGTCGACGCCGAAGGTGAGATCCTCGCCCGGTCGAACGTGGTGATGGCGGGCTACTGGGAGCAGCCGGACCAGACCGCACTGGCGATCCGCGACGGCTACTTCCACACCGGCGACGGCGGATACATCGACGACGACAACTTCGTCACGATCGCCGACCGGAAGAAGGACGTGATCATCTCCGGAGGTGAGAACGTCAGCTCGATCGAAGTGGAGGACGCGATCTTCCAGCACGACGATGTGACCGAGGTGGCCGTGATCGGCATCCCCGACGAGAAGTGGGGCGAGTTGGTCACCGCGCTCGTCGTGAAGGCCCCCGGTTCGGCTCTGACCGAGGCCGGCGTGATCGCATGGACGAAACAGAAGCTGGCCGGCTACAAGTGCCCGAAGAAGGTCGAGTTCCGCGACGAGCTCGCCCGCACGGCGACCGGCAAGCTCCAGAAGTTCAAACTCCGGGAACCGTTCTGGGAAGGCGCCGAGCGCCAGGTCAACTGACGAGTCGCATTGTCGTGTCGCTGCAGAGGTGCTCCGATGGTGACGCATGACGAGGCGGTGGCGCTGGCCGCCGCGCTGCCGAATGTGACCGAGGGGACCACCTACGGGAGCAGGGCGTGGAAGGTGGGCGCGAAGGTGTTCGCCTGGGACCGGCCCTTCAGCAAGGCCGACCTCGCGCGCTTCGGCGATGAGCCTGTGCCGTCGGGACCGATCCTCGGGATCAAGATGGACGACCTCGACGACACCATCGCAGTGTTGGCCGCCGGCACACCGGGCGTGTTCACGATCCCCCACTTCGCCGGCTACGCCGCCGTGCTGGTGCAGCTCGACAAAGTCGCCCACGACGACCTACGAGACCTACTCGTCGACGGATGGCTCGCCTGCGCCCCGCCCAAACTCCGCGGGCAGTTCGTCCACTACAACGAAGGGTGTTGAGGGGAATCAGGGTCCGAAGACACCACGAATCCGACGCGCCACGTGGTGGTTCACGTCGGAGGACCGAAGCGAACCCCCGCGACCGGACTGCGGGCGCTGTGGCCGAGCGGACCGATTCGACAACCCGGTGCACGAAGACTGCCGCCGAGCGAGGCCGTCATGACCCCGGGCGTCCGAAGACTCCTGAGAATCTTGTGCGGCCCGGTTGACGATCGAACATCTGTTCGATAGCATGGATTTTATGTTGACATCGCCGACTCCTGCACAGGCGCTCAGCGCGCTGCTGCCGGCGGATGTCGGGTTGCTCGATGCAGCGGCGGCTGGCGCGGTGCTGGGAACGGTGAAGGTCGTACGCGGATTCCTCGACGCCTACGAGGCCCGCGTCACGAGCCATGTGAAGACACTCCACGCCGACGGCGAATCGGCCCCGGCCGCCGATCTCCACACCCGGAACGGCGGCATCTCGTCGAAGGAGGCGAAGGCGAAGGAGCGCCGGGCCGAGGCCTTGGAGCAAGCGCCCTCCCTCGCCGGCAAGCTCGCCGACGGTGCGGTCACCTCGGCTCACGCCGATGCGCTGGCAAACGCCGCGAGCCGACTCGACGACGACACGCGTCGCAACCTGTTCGACCACGAGGCAGACCTGGCAAACGATGCCGCGCGAATGACTCCGCACGAGTTCGGCAAGAACGTCGCCGACCTCATTCGTCAGCTCGAGCGTGATCAAGGCATCGAGCGCGATCGTCGCCAGCGGAACGAGACCAGGTTGACGAAGACGGTCGACCGTGAGGGCATGTACGTCCTGAACGCTCGCCTCCATCCCGAGTTGGGGCACGCGGTCTTCAACATGATCGACGCCGAGACGGCACAGCTCGTCAGGGCCGGGGGCGACCGCTCGGTCGACCGGGCCGGCGTCGCAGCCGAAGCCCTCGGCAACCTCGTCACGGGCGGACACCAGGCAACGCGCCCACGAGAGGCCGAGATCCGCATCCACATCGACTCGACCACGCTCGTCGACGGTCCGCATACGGCCGGCGTGTGTGAGTTCGACGACGGTACGCCGGTCCCGCCGAGCTCGGTGCGACGGATGGTGTGCAACGGCACGGTGGTGCCGATCATCGTCGACACCAACGGCGTGGTCCTCGATGCCGGGCGTGAGCAGCGGCTCGCCAACCGCCACCAGCGCCGGGCTCTCCGGGCGATGTACGCCACGTGCGCCTTCCACGGCTGCGACGTGGCCTTCAACCGCTGTGAGATCCATCACCTCCATCCGTGGGAGCTCGGCGGGCCGACCGATCTCGACCAACTTCTCCCCCTCTGCTCCCGACATCACCACGTGATCCACGAACCAGGGTGGGAGCTCCACCTCGCACCCGACCGCACGCTGACGACCAAGCGGATGGGTTCGGTCTACGCCACCGCGCCCTTGCGTCAACAACGGTCATGGCAACCGACCGATCCAGCGGCACCTCCAGGTCGATCCCCCAACGCACCGCCGCCCGACTCATGGGCCGACCCACCGCCTGGGCAACTACCTCTCAGTGCCTGAAGCCCCCGACCCGTCGGGGCGCTCCGGCGCGCCCCGATCGAGCACTGAGGCGCTGACTCCCGGATCCGACCACTGCGACACGCCAACTGCGACACGCCAGGGGCGAGCCGAACACCGAGTTCAGTGGCCGATCGCCTCCGCAGACGGCCGCCGTGTTTGAGATCGCGCTCGTTGGGTACGCGCGGCATTCAACCCCACGAACCATCCAGGAGGATGATTTCCCACATGTTGACCCTGACTCCCACCGCCGCGAACGCGCTGACCGAGACGAGGACCCGACAGAACATCCCGGACGACGCCAGCCTGCGCGTCGCATCCGCCCCTGCCACCGACGGACAGCAGGGCGGCATCACGCTCGGCTTCGTCGACGAGCCGATGGAAGGTGACCAGGTCGGCGAGGCCCACGGTCTCACGATCTGTGTCGCACCCGAGGTCGCCGACCACTTGGAAGGCGCCCAGATCGACCTGCAGCAGCAGGGCCCCGACGCACAGCTCGTGATCGTCCCCGCCGAATGACCTCCCGCCGACGACCTGACGTCGGCACCATCAAATCCGCCTGATCCACTAGTCCACGGTCGAGTACGAGCTGCTGCGGTCGGTCGTCGACCGGCCCAGCACCTCGGCCGCGCACGCCGCCAGGTCGCTGACATAGTCGTCGATGACGCCGGTGTTCGAGTTGCTCACCGTCGAATGCAGGGAGTCGGGCGGCCCTTGCCGATCGTGGTGCCAACCCCGGGCCAACAGTGCGTCGCCGAGAGCGA
>CAXBAZ010000533.1:0-3539 GCA_963973395.1 uncultured Acidimicrobiaceae bacterium | reverse complement strand
GTCGGGGTCGCCGTACTCGTCGGTCCAGAGCCGGGCGATGAGGAAGTGCGGGAAACGGATCATGTCGAGCAGCGGCACTGCGCACCACACCGCCCGGCACAGGTCGGGCCGCTGCGTGAGCGCCGCACCGACCAGCAAACCTCCGTTCGAACCGCCTGCGATCGCGAGGCGATCACGCGACGTACGTCCGGTGGCGACCAGCCAGTCGGCGGCGGCGTGGAAGTCGTCGAACACGTTCTGCTTGTTCGCCCGACGTCCGGCCTGGTGCCACGCGTCGCCGTGCTCGGAGCCACCGCGCAGCCCGGCGATCGCGTACTGCCCGCCCGACTCGCACCAGGCGGCGATCGGCGCCGACCAGGAGGCGGCGTTCGTGATCGCGAACCCGCCGTACCCGGTGAGGATCGTCGCCGTGTCGGGAGACGGTTCCGAGTCGGCGCGATGGATCAGGAACAGTCCGACGCGGGTGCCGTCGGCCGACGGGTACTCGACGTGCGTCGACGTGAGGTCGGGGACGCCGGAGGGCCGCTGTCTCGGGTGCACCCGCTCCAACCGATCACGACCCACCATGAACACAGCGTTCGGCTGATCGAACCCGGTGACGACGCAGAACGCGCTGCGCTCGACCCGGTCGGTCGACAGCTGCACCACCGTGCCTCCGTCGAGTCCCGCGAGCTCCGCTCCCCCGACACCGTCGAGCGTCCAGCGCTCGATCGCGTCGACCGCATTGCGCGATGTCGTCACCACGAGCCCGTGTTCGTCGGGGTGAACGGCGGTCACCACGGTGTCGCGCTCGGGTACGACGGTCCGCCACGATCCGGCGCCGAGATCGTCACCGTCGAGTGCGATCGAGACCACACGACCCCGGGGCGCATCGAGCGTGGTCACGCCGACGACGGTGTCGTCGTCGAGGAACGAGAACCAGCATGTCGCTTCGGCGCCGACGATCACCGTCTTCCACCGGTCGTGCCGGCGATCGAGCAGCTGCACGTCGGTTCGACTCCATCCGACCGACGCCTGGACGAGCAGCCATCGCCCATCGGGCGACGCCGACACGCTCGGCCACGTCTCCGGCGTCGGATGCTGCGCCCACACCACGGCGTCGTCGACCGGATCGTCGCCGATCGTGTGGCGATGGACCGTGCGGTGGTAGGCATCGCCGTCGGGATAGCGGGTGTAGAAGAACCCCGTTCCGTCCGGTTCCCACGCCACGCTGCTCGCCCGACAGTTCGGGATCCGAACGTCGGACAGGGAGGCGTCGTCCGTTCGGACGATCCGCAGCTCGGAGTTCTCGGTGCCGCCCTCGCTGATGCCGAACGCGACCAGCTCGCCGTCGGGCGACGGCGAGTACCAGTCGACGGCGGCGATGCCGTCGACGGCGTTCGTGGTCGGGTCGACGAGCACCACCGCAGCCGCCGGATCGTCGACCGGTCGGGCGACGAGGCGGGCCTGCGGGGCCCCTTCGTCACGCTCGAGCACGAACAGCCGGCCGCCCGCGCACTGCACCGACTGCACCACCGGGAGCCGGAGGAAGCGCGACACCTGTGCGTGCCAGCGGGGCCGGCTCGGCAACGCGTCGAGCGCAGCGCGGGTCACCCGGTTCTGGGCGTCGACCCATGCGCGCACCTCGGGTGCGTCACCGGCCTCCAGCCATCGGTACGGGTCGGGAACGTGGATGCCGTGACAGAGGTCGACATCGTCCCCACGGCGTGGGGCGCTCTGCGGAGGCCCGCCGATCATGGCGGCACATTAGCTGAGGCCACCCCGACAGGTGCCCACACAGCACGAAGCCGCCGGCCTCGGCCGACGGCTCCATCGAGAACCTTGGTGGACGTGCGAGACGCCCGATGTGGCGAGGCCGGGTCAGCCGCGACCCATGTTGGGGCGCTTGCCGTGGTTCGCCTTGCTGCGGCGCAGCTTGGCCTTCTTGCGACTGGTCTTCTTCGACATAGGCACGTCATCCTACGGCGCCGCGTCACGACCCCCAACCGGTCGGACGGCATCGTTCAGATGGGGCGGTTCAGATGGGGCGGTTCAGTGGGACCCGGCCCACTCGACCAGCTCCGCCGCCGACCACGTGTTGACGATCCGTTCGATCGGCACGTCGCGCTCGGCAGCCCGATTGCAGCCCAACGGCTGCCATTCGAGCTGGCCGGTCGCGTGGGCGTCGGAATCGATCGAGAACCAGCAGCCGTAGTCGACCGCGAGGTCGATCAGCTCGCGTGGCGGATCGAGGCGTTCGGGCCGGCAGTTCAGCTCGACCGCGGTACCGAACTGTGCGCACGCCGCGAACACGAAGTCGGCATCGAACGTCGACTCGGGTCGTTTCCCGATCTTGCGGCCGGTCAAGTGTCCGAGGATGTCGACGTGCGGGTTGGCGATCGCCATCACCATGCGCTCGGTCATCTGCTTCGACTCCATCCGCAGCTTGGAGTGCACGCTCGCCACGACCACGTCGAGTTCACCGAGCATCTCGTCGGACAGGTCGAGCGAACCGTCCTCGAGGATGTCGACCTCCATGCCGGTGAGGATCCGGAAGTCGTGTCCGGCGTCGGAGATCTCCGCGTTGATGCGTTCGATCTCCACGAGCTGCCGGGCGAGGCGTTCCTCGTTCAGCCCGTGCGCCACCGTGAGTCGGGCGGAGTGGTCGGTGAGCACCATGTACTCGTGGCCGAGATCGATCGCGGTCGCGGCCATGGCCTCGATCTCCGCACCCCCGTCGCTCCAGGTCGAGTGCAGGTGGCAGTCACCCCGCAACGCCGCCCGGTACCCGGCACCGGCTTCGGTCGACTCGATCTCCGACTCGGCCTCGATCTTCCGGAGATAGGTCGGCACGACACCGGCGAGCGCCTCGGTGATCACGCCGGCGGTCGCATCGCCGATGCCGTCGAGGTCGGTGAGCCGCTGGTCGCGAGCGCGCTCGGTCAGCTCGATCGGATCGGTGCTGCGAACCACGTCGAGAGCGCCCACGAACGCTCTGGTCTTGTACGGCGACGCCAGTGCCCGATCGAGGCAGTGGATGACCCGCAGGAGCGCGGCCTCCGGTGACATGGGGGCGGTCGATGGCACGACGCCAACCGTATCTCCCACCGCTCGTGACGACCGCCACAGCAGCCGTCGGAATAGCTCACCGGACCACTGCGTTTCACACTTCGAACGAAGAAGAAGGCAACGTCAGGAGACACCGTGGCAACGAACACGCTGAACATGGAGAATTTCGAATCGACGGTCACGTCCGACGGCATCACGCTCGTCGACTTCTGGGCCGAGTGGTGCGGACCGTGCCGCCAGTTCGGACCGATCTTCGAGCAGACCGCCGAGGAGAACCCCTACGCCGTGTTCGCCAAGGTCGACACCGAGGCCGAGCAGGAGCTCGCCGGCTCGCTGGGCATCATGTCGATCCCGACGCTCATGATCTTCCGCGACGGCATCCAGCTCTTCAGCCAGCCGGGAGCGCTACCGAAGTCCGCCCTCGACGACCTGCTCCGTCAGGTTCGCGAACTCGACATGGACGCCGTACGGCAGGAGCTCGCCGGTGACGG
>CAXBAZ010000532.1:0-3539 GCA_963973395.1 uncultured Acidimicrobiaceae bacterium | reverse complement strand
GGAGGCGATCGTCGTGTTCGACGACTCGATCGCCGACGAGCTGGTCTACCGCACCAAGCGGGCGGGTCATGTCACGTCGAAGATGCGGTTCCAATCGGCCCAGGTGATCGCCTACCTGACCGACGATCTCTGGCTGCGTCTGGCCGGGAACTCGAACGCGACCATGAAGCGGTTGGTGGCCGGCCTCGAGCTGTTGGGCGTGCGGTTCGTCAACGCGCCCGACGTCAACATGCTGTTCGTCCAGGTCGGGGACGCGGCCGCGGCGGAGATGGCCGCCGCCGGCATGCTGTTCTACGCGATGGGCGGCGGTGTGATCAGGCTCGTGACGAGTTGGCAGACCACCGACGACGACATCGACCGAGCGCTCGACATCGTCGCTGCCGCACTCGCCGGCTGACACCGACGGCCCGATTCGCGCCCCGTGTCGCAGTGGGCGTCGTCTCCGCCGACGAGATGCCCACCACGACACGGCCCGCACTCCCTGGTTCCCTGGGAAAGATCGTCGCGCGATCTCGCCCGGCGGTCCACCGAATACTCCGTACTCGGCCGACGGCGGTGTCCACACGATGATCATCCGTTCTCCACGACTCCCGAGCGACCATCCGTTTGTCTGGGTGGCATGACCCAACACGACCGACTCCACTCCGCCACCGTCGTTCCGAACCGGCGTCGACGAACGATTCCGATCACGCTCGTCGCCTTGCTCGTCACCGGCAGCGTCGCCAATTGGACGCGTTCGGCGAGCGCCACCGGATCGGGGGACACGACCTTCGTCCCGGTCACGCCATGTCGCCTGTTCGACACCAGACCCGGTCAGGACAACGTCGGGCCACGCAGCTCTCCGCTGGCCGCCGGCGACACGTTCGAGGTGAAGGTGACCGGCGAGGAGGGCGGCTGCGGCGTCCCCGGGTCGGCCACCGCGATCGCGATCAACGCCACGGCCGTCGGCGCCACGGCACCGTCGTTCGCCACGTTCTTCCCGACCGGGGAGCAGCTGCCGGTCGCGTCCAACCTGAACTACGTGCCAGGCCAGCCCCCGCTCCCGAACAAGGTCGACGTCGCGATCTCCACCGACGGTCGATTGTCGGTCTACAACGCGCACGGCGAGGTCCACATGATCGCCGACGTGACCGGCTACTACCGCCCCGATCGGCTCGAACAGCTCGAGGAGGCGATCGGTGGCGTCGATGCGCGGGCGTCGATGACCGACGTACGGATCGACGAGCTCGAAACGCGTCTCGAAGAACTCGACCCGGCGGTGCTGAACTTCTTCGCTCACGAGACCGACCTCCAGGACATCCCCGGTTCGTGGACGGAGGTCGCCAGCGTCACGATTCCCGCCGTCGGTGCCGGGACTGCCGTTGCCGACTACTGGGCGGTCGTCCGTGAAGACGACGCCGGCGGCGCCGTGTTCTGTGCCGTGGCCGTCAACACCTTGAACATCGAGGAGTGGACGCAGGTCTTCGCCTCGGGGGGTTTCCCCGGCAACATCGCGACACTCGCCGGCATCCGACCGTTCTCGTTCGCGACCCCGGGTCCCCACCAAGTTCGCGTGATGTGCATGGCCCCGAACGGCCATGCCCAGGTCGCGAACGTCGCCATCTCCGTCGACTATCGCCCGACCGCGAGCGGATGACGCGCACCTGAGCCAACGATCGCCGGACGTTTGCCGACCGTGATCCGGGGCACCCTCACCCCATGGGAACCCTCTTCTTCGTGCTGCTCGCCGTGGTGGGCATCGTGCTGCTGTTCGTCCTCATCGAGCTGATCCTGTGGCTCGCCGTGATCGCGATCGTCGCGATCGCCGCACTGGTGGCGTGGCGGCGATTGGGCGGCCGCTCGACCGTCGACCGCGCGTCGACCTGATCCGACCTGAGTCGAACCCGGAGCTTCAGCGTTCGAGCACGCGCAGTGCCTCGGCGGGCAGGACGACGCCCACCCGCGAGCCGGGCGTCGGCACCCACGAGGCACCGTCGTTCGACAGCACCACCTCGATGTCCTGGTCGGCGACAGCGACGCGCACGTGGGTGGTCGAACCCACGAACACCACGTCGAGCACGACCCCGGTGACGTTCGCGTCGGTGTCGGTGAGCCCCAGTCGCTCCGGGCGGGCGAACACCGTGCACGGGCCACGGACGTCCGACGTCGCCGCGGGCATTGTGCGGCCGAGCACCTCGACCTCCCCGTCGGACGAGACGACGCCGGGCAGCAGGTTGGCGAGACCCAGGAAGTCGGCGACGTAGGTCGTGTCGGGTGCGTCGTAGACCTCCTGCGGTGGACCGACCTGCTCGATCGTGCCCTCCCGCATCACGGCGAGGCGGTCGCTCATCGTGAGCGCCTCCTCCTGGTCGTGGGTCACGTACACGAACGTGATGCCCACCTCGCGGTGCAACTCCTTCAACTCGAGCTGGAGCGCACGGCGCAGCTTCGCGTCGAGGGCACCGAGCGGCTCGTCGAGCAGCAGGACCCGCGGTCGGAGCACCAGCGCCCGCGCCAGCGCGACCCGTTGCTGCTGACCGCCGGAGAGCTGATGCGGCCGGCGAGCGGCGTACTCGGAGAGCCGGACGAGTTCGAGTGCCTCGCCGATGCGGCGACGACGCTCGTCCTTCGTGCAGTCCTGGAACCGGAGACCGAAGCCGACGTTGTCGGCGACGGACATGTGCGGGAACAGCGCGTAGTTCTGGAACACCGTGTTCACCGGACGTCGCTCGGGGGCGACGCCGGCGATGTTCACGCCGTCGATCAGCACGGCCCCGGCCTCGTTCTGCTCGAAGCCCCCGATCAGACGCAGCGTCGTCGTCTTCCCGCATCCCGACGGGCCGAGCAGTGAGAAGAACTCGCCGGACTCGATCGTGAGGTCGATGCCCTTCAGCACGAGCTGCGTGCCGTACGACTTCCTCAGCGACACGAGCTCCACCCGTCCGCCCCGTACGGGCGTCGTTCGGGGCGCCGTCTCGAGCGGGGGGCCGGCAGCGGTGCCGTCGGTCACGGACATCCGCCGAGTTCTAGCGCATCCAAGCAGGGCCCCGCGTCACTCGGCACCCAGGCATCGGCGGAGATGCTCGTGGATGAAGTGGACCCCACGTTCCTCGACGGTGGCGAGCACACCGCCCGCGTCGACGCCGGCGTCGTGCGAACGTTGCACGGCGACGCAGATGCCGACGTCCTGGTCGTGCACGAGGCGATGGGCGTCGAGGATCCCGGCGAGGTCGTGCGCCGTCCGGCCCGGCATCACGTACAGCCGACGCTCGACGCGCGTCGAGCTCGCTGTCAGCGGCTCCACCCACATCACGAGCATCGCGTCGGGGAACAGGTTGACCATCACGTTCGGCCAGATCGTCAGGTATGAGCCGACGTCGTACGGACGCTCGGTGTCGGCCGTGAACAGCCGTTCCCACCCGGGCTCGCCGGGCAGCAGCGACGCACGGATCTGCTCGTCGGCGTCCGGTCCCGGCCGCTTGCTCCGGTCCCACGCGTACAGCACCGGACCGTCGCTGATCATCGGGTAGTCCTCGACCGACGACGTGTCGATCTCGGGG
>CAXBAZ010000531.1:0-3547 GCA_963973395.1 uncultured Acidimicrobiaceae bacterium | reverse complement strand
GAGTCGACCGACGCCGGCGGCGACCACGCCGTACGAGGGATCGCCGTCGTCGAGGTCGGGGCCGCTCACGTCGACCGCCGAGATCACGGCGCGCTCGGCATCGAACACCGCGATGCCGGCGTCGGTGCCGGAGATCGGGGTCGGTCGTTGCAGGTCGCGCACCCAGTCGCCGTCGTACCCGCCGTAGAGGCTCGACCCGCGGTCGAGCAGCGCGGTGCCCGTCGAGTACGCCTGGTCGATCGTGCGCACGTAGATGTCGGTCGCCGACCCGCTCGTGAAGTCGAGCGCCCGCACGAGACTCCGGAACGGTCGCTCGCGAGAACCGTCGTTGCCGTCGTCACCGTCCGAGCCGTCGACGAAGACGGCCCCGTCGGCGTCCTCGTAGACGTCGACGCGGAGGTCGTCGGTCACGACATCGCCACCCCGCCCGGTCACGGCGAGCTCGAACAGCAGGGTCGTCGGTGACCCCGGGGCCGCGAAACGGGCTCCGTCGCCACGGAGGCGACCGGCACCGTCGGTCACGTCCGGCCCGCCGACCTGGCGCCAGACGACCGCTTGATTCGGTTCGCTCATGTCGATCGCGGCGAGCACCACGTCGGCGCCGGCGTCGACGGACCGATCGTCACCCGCGTTCGCCACGGGCGGCAGCGGCGGCAGTGTGGTGGTCGACGTGGTCGTGGTGGTGGTGCTCGTCGTCGACGTGGTCGTGGTGCTGGTCGTCGTCGTGGGGGCGGGCAGCGGGATCGGCGACGTCGTGGGGGCCGAGTCGTCGACGGTGGTCGTGGTGCCGTCGTCGACGGCGATGTCGTCGTCTCCCGAGCGGGCGACGAAGACGATCACCGCAGCAATCAGGACGACCGCTGCCGCCACGCCGAGACCGATCAGGTACTTCGGCTCCATCGCCGGCGACGACGGAGTCGCGGGTGGTGGCAGGGGCGGCTCGTCCGGCGGCCCGAATGGTGCGGTCACCGCCACCACCGTAGTGGTGGGCTTCCCGGCCGGGCGGGCACACCGCTTCGGTCAGGTGAGCGTGCGGCGGAGCAGATCGAGCGACGTGATCACCGAGAACTGCCGCATCTGTTCGCGCAGCCCGGGCAGGCGCACGGAGTGCGTGAGCTCGCCACCCGGCCAGACCAGCCCGATGCACAGCGTGCCCGGCGGCATGCCGTCCTGCTCACCGGGACCCGCCACGCCGGTGAGCGACAGTGCCACGTCGCAGCCGAGTACGTCACGAGCACCGCGAGCCATCTCGAGCGCGGCGCCCTCGTTCACCACTGGCCCGTCGCTCACTCCCAACACCTGTTGCTTCACCTCGGTGGCGTACGACACGATCGAGCCGCGGAACACGTCGCTGCACCCGGAGACGCCCGTCAACCGGGCGGCGACGAGGCCACCGGTGACCGATTCGGCGAGGCCCACGGTCCAGCCGTTGCGGCGCACGAGATCGAGGACGACCGACTCCATCGACTGGTCGTCGACTCCGAAGACCAGATCACCGACCTCGGCTCGCACCCGCGCCTCCCAGGTGTCGAGCAGCGCACGGCACGACTCGGCGTCGTCGGCCTTCGCGGTCAGCCGGATCTTCAGACCGTTCCAGCCGCTGGCGAGGAACGCGAGCGTCGGCCCGCCGGCGACGTCGAGTTCGGTGATCACCGCGTCGAGACGCTCGCCGAGCCCACTCTCACTCTCGCCCCAGGTGAGCAGCACACGGCTGGCGATGACCGACCGGTCGCCGCTGCGCCGCTGCAGCTCGGGCAGGATGCCGCGCTCGAACATGTCGTACAGCTCGTGGGGCACGCCGGGGACGGCGAAGACCACCTTGTCGACGCCGTCGATCGTGAGCGGGCAGACCAGGCCCGGTGCCGTCCCCCGCGTCTGGGGGATGATCGACGCCCCGACGGGCACCATCGCCTGGCGCAGGTTGTTCTCGGCCATGCGGCGACCCCGACGTTCGAACATCTCCCGGATCGTGTCGGCCACCGCGTGGTCGAGTTCGAGCTCGACCCCCATCACCGCCGCGATCGCCTCGCGGGTCAGGTCGTCGTGGGTGGGCCCGAGCCCGCCACACATGATGACCGCATCGCTGTCGCCGAGCATGCGCCGCAGCATCGTGCTGATGCGCCCCACGTTGTCGCCGACCTTGACCTGCACGAGCGAATCGATCCCGTTGGCGGCGAGCTGCTCTCCCATCCAGGCCGAGTTGCTGTCGATGATCTGCCCGAGCAGCAACTCGGTACCGACCGCCAGGACGTCGCAGCGCACGTCAGTGGGCTCCGGACTCGGCGAGCGCCTTCTCGGTGACCCGCGAATACCAGAGGTACTGGAACCCGCTGATCATCGACAGGCCGACCGCGACCCACAGCAACGTGACCCAGAACCACTTGGCGTCGACCGCGAACCACGGCCACAGCGCGAACCCGACCGCGAGTTGCTGGAACACCGTCTTCCACTTGGCGATGCCGCTCGCAGGGATGCTGACCCCCTTCGAGGCGACGAACGTCCGGTAGACGCTGATGATGATCTCACGGCCGGCGATCAGCGCGACCGGCAGGATCCAGAAGACGTCGCGGGTGACCAGGGTGAACATCGCCCCGAGCACGAGCACCTTGTCGGCGAGCGGATCGAGGAAGGCGCCCGACGTGGTGGTGCCGTGGCGGCGGGCCAGGTACCCGTCGATGCCGTCGCTGATGCACAAGACGAACCACAGCAGGAACGCCAACCACGAACCACGATTGTGGTCGGGGATGACCAGGAACATGACCGGCGACACCACGAGGCGTCCGACCGTGATCGCGTTGGCCCAGGTCGCGAGCGCGTTGGGATCGACCCGCATCAGTCGATCTCCTCGTCGTCGAGCACACCACCGTCGGCGACCAGGTCGGGGCCGAGCGCGTCGACGATCAGTACGTCGGCGAACTCTCCGACCGCGAGGTCGGCGGCGACGTGGATCACGCCGTCGATCTCGGGGGCCTCGCGAACGCTCCGGCCGATGCCGGGCTCGTCGACCAGCACTCGGACGGTGCGGCCGATCATGTCGTCGCGACGGGACGCGGTGATCTCGTCCTGCAGCTCCCGCAGTTCGGCGAGCCGTTCGTGCATCAACGAGGGGTCGACCGCTCGGTCGAGCGTGTAGGCGTGGGTGCCCTCCTCGGGCGAGTAGGCGAAGAAGCCGCACCAGTCGAGCTGTGCCGCCTCGACGAAGGCGAGCAGTTGATCGTGATCGGCCTCGGTCTCGCCGGGGTACCCGACGATGAAGTTCGACCGGAACGCGGCGTCCGGCTGCCGCTCGCGGATGTCGTCGATGCGCTTGAGGAACCGGTCGCCGTCACCCCATCGACGCATCCGGCGCAGCAGTGGCTTGCTGACGTGCTGGAGCGACAGATCGAAGTAGGGCACGCCGGTGGCGCAGATCGTGTCGATCAGGTCGTCGGTCAGGTCGCTGGGGTACAGGTACAGGAGGCGGACCCGGTCGGTGCGTTCGGCGACCGCCTCGATCAGTGGCACGATCGACCCGGCACCGAGCTCGTCGGGTCGATCCTTGCCGTAC
>CAXBAZ010000530.1:0-3548 GCA_963973395.1 uncultured Acidimicrobiaceae bacterium | reverse complement strand
CATCGACAGGAGCTCGACGGCGCGGGCGTCGGCCGCCCGCCGCGACATGCCCAGGTTGTGGCGGAGCGATTCGGTGATCTGTCGGCCGATCGTGAGCGCCGGGTTGAGCGACGACATCGGATCTTGGAAGATCATGGCGATACCGGTGCCGCGCACCCGTCGCATGTCGCGCGCCGAGAGGGTCGCGAGGTCGCGTCCGTCGAAGCGCACGCTGCCGCCGGCGATCGTCGCGGTCCGGTTGGGGAGTAAGCCGGCGATCGACAAGGCGGTCACCGACTTGCCGCAGCCCGACTCACCCACGATCGCGAGGGTCTGTCCCTTCTCCACCGAGAACGAGACGCCGTCGACGGCGCGAACCGTCTGGGTGCGCGACCGGAACTCGGTCCGGAGTTCGTCAACCTCGAGCAGCGCCATGCCGGACCGCCGTTCTGTGTGGGGGTATGATCACCGTTTCTCGCCATTCTTTCGGGTGGGATCTACGAACTTCGTAGGAAACTAGCACCGAAGCTACGAAGTTCGCTATCGTCTGGCTCGTGACCAGCCGCTCCCAGTCTGTCGACCGCGAGATCGTCGCCGAACTGTGCCGCGACGCCCGGCAGAGCAACGTGGCCATCGCCCGACGGGTCGGGCTCACCGAAGGGGCGGTTCGGCGCCGCATCGACAACCTCGTCGCCGCCGGCGCGATCCGGTTCACGGCTGCGGTCGATCCCTCGTTCTTCGGCAACGACGCCCACGCACTCCTGCGGATCCGGTGTGCACCACACCTGGTCGACGAGGTGCTCGGCGAGCTCAGCTGCGTACCCGAGCTCGAGCGGCTCTACCTGTGCACCGGCCCGTTCGACATCACCGCCGTCGGCCACTTCGCATCGACCGCCGCGCTCCGCGAGTTCCAACTCGGCCGGCTCGGCACGATCGGAGGTGTCGTCGAGATCCAGTCCGACGTGATCCTGCAGGTGGTCGAGTCGATGCACGAGCGTGAGCCCGACGAGCTCGACGAGGATGCGACCGGCGAACCGGTCGACGAGCCGGCATCGAGCGGAGCGACGACATGATCCGTGCGATCGCCGCCCGCACCCTCGCCGCCGTACCGGTGATGCTCGGGGTCGCGTTCGTCTCGTTCTTCCTGATCCGGTTGATCCCCGGCGACATCGTCAACAGCATCATGGGCACCGAGTACGCGGACCCCGAGGTCGAACGCCGACTCCGCGAGTACTACGGCGTCGATGCGCCGATCCACGAGCAGTTCTTCACGTGGTTCGGCAATCTGCTGCAGGGCGACCTGGGTACGTCGTACCGCACCGGCCGCCCGGTGATCGACGAGATCTGGGTTCGTTTCCCGTCCACGCTCGAACTGGCGCTCACCGCGCTGATCGTGTCGGTCGCGATCGCGATCCCGCTCGGCGTGGCGTCGGCGACCCGCCAGAACGGACCGCTCGACGCCGGGTCACGTCTCGTCTCACTGATCGGGCTGTCGATCCCCAACTTCTGGTTCGGGATCCTCCTCATCACCATCTTCTCGGTCGATCGGCGGTGGTTCCCGTCCGGCGGCAGCAACGACTTCGCCTTCTCGTGGGATCACTTCCAGTACCTCGTGCTGCCCGCCCTCACGCTCGGCACGAGCCTCGCCGCCGTCACGATGCGGATGACCCGCTCGTCGATGCTCGAGGTGCTCGGTCAGGACTACATCCGCACCGCCCGCTCGAAGGGCCTCAGCGAGGTCACCGTCGTGCGCGACCACGCGCTGCGCAACGCGTTGATCCCGGTCATCACCGTGGTCGGCATCCAGGCCGGGGCGCTGCTCGGTGGCACGGTGGTGGTCGAGCAGGTCTTCTCGTGGCCCGGCCTCGGCACGCTCGTGGTGCAGTCGATCAGCAACCGCGACTACGCGATGGTGCAGGGGGCGGTGCTGTTCCTCGCTGCGTTCTACGTGATGGTCAGCCTGATCGTCGACATCACCTACATGTTCCTCGATCCGAGGTTGCGTCACCGTGGCTGAAACGATGGTTCCCGAGATCAACGCCGCCGCCGAGCGGCCCGAACGACGGCCGCTGTCGAGCCGCTGGCCGGCATCCGCGACGACCGCATCGGCCTGGTCGGCGGATTCCTGGTCGTCGTGATCGTCGGGCTCGCGATCGCCGCGCCGCTGGTCGCCCGCTACGACCCCACCTCGATGGCCGCTGGCGAACGTCTGACCGGACCGAGCTCGGACTACTGGCTCGGCACCGACGAAGCCGGCCGCGACCTGATGAGCCGGGCGCTGTACGGAGCACGCACGTCGCTGCGGGTCAGCCTGATCGTGGTCTGTCTGGCGGCGCTGATCGGCGTGCCGCTCGGGTTGATCTCCGGGTACTACAAGGGGATGATCGACGGGGTCGCGATGCGGCTCGTCGACGTGCTGTTCGCGTTCCCGACCCTGCTGCTCGCGCTGGCGGTCGTCGCCACGCTCGGACCCGACGTGCGCAACCTGATCATCGCGTTGACGGTGGTGTTCACACCATCGTTCGCGCGGGTCACGCGCGGTGCCGCACTCGCAGCGAGTGCCGAACCGTACGTGGAAGCGGCGCGCGCCGTGGGCGTGTCGGGCCGACGCATCATCTTCCGCTACGTGCTGCCGAACATCACGGCGCCGATCGCGGTGCAGTTCACGATCAGCGTCGCCACCGCGATCCTGACCGAGGCGTCCCTGGGGTACCTCGGTCTGGGTGTGCCGCCGCCTGCGCCGACGTGGGGCTCGATGCTGGCCACCGGCAAGGCGTACGTCGAGACGTCGATCTGGCCGTCGGTCGTGCCGGGTGTCTGCATCATGATCACCGTGCTCGGCTTCAACCTGCTCGGCGACTCCCTGCGCGACGCCCTCGACCCGCGTTCCCGCTCCCGCCGCTGACCGCCAGCGTCACACGCGGTGTCCACGCCGGTGCCGCAACCGTTCGCGACGACCGGCAGGTCGGTGCGTTCGACCGGTGGCGTACGCTCGGCCGATGCGTGAGGTCGACCATCTCGACGTGGCCGGATTGTCCGAGCTGTTGCACGGTGGCGACCTGTCGCCGGTGGAGCTCACGACCCACGTGCTCGATCGGATCTCCGAGCTCGACGAGCAACTCCACGCCTTCGTGGGTGTCACCCGTGAGCGGGCGCTGACCGAAGCTGCGAAGGCCGAACGCGAGCTGGCCAGCGGCGAGTCGCGCGGCCCCCTCCACGGCATCCCGTATGCGGTGAAGGACCTGTTCGACGTGGCCGACGAGGTCACCGGCGTCGGCACTCACCTGCTCGCCGACAACGTCGCTCCGGCGGACGCGACGGTGGTGCGGCGGCTGCGTGACGCCGGCATGGTGCTCGTCGGCAAGACCCACACCGTGCAGTTCGCGTTCGGCGGCGTCGGGATCAACCACGACACCGGCACGCCGCACAATCCGTGGCGCGACGACGAGCCGTACGTGGCGGGCGGCTCGTCGAGCGGTTCGGCGGTCGCCGTGGCCGCCGGCGTGGTGCCCGTCGCGCTGGGCACCGACACCAGCGGCTCGGTGCGGGTTCCGGCGTCACTGTGCGGC
>CAXBAZ010000529.1:0-3551 GCA_963973395.1 uncultured Acidimicrobiaceae bacterium | reverse complement strand
CGACCCCGGCGTCGCGAGCATCTCGGCCACGCCGGCGACACCCGACGCGCGCACCGAGATCGAGGCGCCCGACGTCCCGACGACCACGGGTGCCGGCGCCGGACCGACGACGGCTCCGACGACCACTCCACCCACGGCGCCGACGACCGAACCCACGACACCGTCGACGACCGAGCCCGAACCGACGCTGCCGCCGATCGTTGAACCGGAGCTGAACGTCGAGATCCCGCTCGAGAACGTGGTCGACATCGACGTCGGCAAGCCCGTTCGCGACTACGACGCCTTCCTCGGCGTGGCGCTGACCGACATCGACCAGTGGTGGTCGCGGGTGTACCCCGAGGTCTACGGCGAGCCGTTCGTGCCGCTCGAGGGCGGCGTGTACGCCGGTTACCCGGAGCGGCAGTCCGATCTGCCCGGTTGCGGTGAGCCGTCGACCGACTACGACGACCTGACGTTGTTCGTCGCGTTCTACTGCGAGTTCGGCGACTTCATGGTCTACGACGACGACAACCAGGACGTGCTCGCCCCGCTCGCCGCCGAGTTCGGGCCGGCCGTGATGGGCATCGTGCTGGCGCACGAGTACGGCCATGCGATCCAGGCTCGGACCGGAGCACTCGACGAGCGGCTGGCGACCATCATCACCGAGCAGCAGGCCGACTGCTTCGCCGGCGCCTGGACGGGTCAGGCGTACCGGGGCGAGTCCGACCTGCTGCGTCTGGGCGACGCCGACGTGCGCGCCGGCCTGATCGCGATGCTCAGCGTGCGCGACCCGGTCGGCACGAACCAGTTCGTGCCCGGCGGCCACGGTTCGGCGTTCGACCGTGTCGGCGCCTTCCAGGTCGGCTTCCTCGACGGCCCGGCCCGGTGCGCCGAGCTGCTCGACGAGCCGTTGACCCTCGTGCCCAACCAGTTCCAGCCCGGCTCGACCGATGCGTTGCTCGAGGGCAACGCACCCTACGACTGCGACGACCTGCGCGACCTCGGGTTCAGCGACGAGTTCATCGCCGCCTGCACGCCGGCGCCCGTGTTCCTCGCCGACGATCTCAACGACTTCTGGGCCACGGCGTCCGGCGACACGTTTCCCCAGCTGGAGATCCTGCCGACCGACGAACTCGGCTCGCTCGACTGCCCGGCACCGACGCAGCTCGCCGACGAGGTGGTCGTGTGTGCCGCGACCGGCACCGTCGCCTATGACGAACCGGCCGTGCTCGAGCTCTACCGCGAGTTCGGCGACTTCACGCTCGGGTACTTCTACGGCATCGCATGGGCGGAGGTCGCCCAGGTCGAGCTGGAGAGCACGCTCACCGACGAGGACCGGGCGCTGCTGAACGACTGCTTCACCGGCGCCTGGGTGCGCGACATCACGCCCGACGCCGATGGCCGCACGCCGCGCGGTGAGGACACCGACGGGGACGGCGTCCAGGACTCGGGCATCAGCAGTTCACCCGGCGATCTCGACGAGGCGATCCGGATGGCGATCCTCGAAGGTGACGACGGCGCCAACATCGACGAATACGGAACGGCGTTCGAGAAGATCGCCGCGATCAGGATCGGCGCCCTCGGGGGTCTGGCCGCCTGTCAGGCCGAACTCGGCTGAACCGAACCGAACCGAAGCCGCCGACTCGATCGGTGAACCCGTCAGAGTTCGTCGACCGGCTCGACCGTGGTCTCGGTCGGAACCGATGACGACGAGGTGGTACTGGTCGACGTGGTCGGCGGCGTGGTCGTCGTCGGCACCGTCGTCGGCGGGACCGTCGTGGGGGTGGTGGTCGTCGTCGTGGTCGTCGTGGTGGTGGTCGCGTCCGGATCGGGCTGGTCCCAGCGCATCTTCGTGGCCTCTTCCGGCTGGTTCTCGGGCTCGGTGACCCCGTCCCAGATCAACACCCGATCGCCGAGCTCGAGGATCGACTGCATCTTGCCGCCGAGGTACTGCGAGACGCGAATACAGCCGTGCGACGCCGGCTGCAGCGGCACGTTGTCGGCGCCGTGGATCGCGATGCCCTGATTGATGTAGATCGGGTTCATCATTCCGCCGAGCGGTCCGTTGCGCTGCCCTTCGATCTTGCGGTACGCGGTGAACACGCCGGGCGGGGTGTAGGAGTGTCCGATCACTGCCTTCAACTCGGGCTCGGGCAGCGGATCGCCGTTGATGTCGGTGTCGATCGAGATCGTCTCCCGGTACTGCGCCGCCATCTCGTACCACGGCGTGAAGGCTGTGGCCCCGGGCGCGAGCTCGCCGGTCGCCACGTGGGCAACGAGCGCGGGCTGGTCGGCATGGAACACGACCATCACCTGCTCGGGGAGATACACCTCGGTGTGGTCGGCCAGACCGCCGGTCGGCCTCCGCGGTTGGACCTTGATCGGATCTTGCATGCGGTCCCACAGCTCTGGCGTGACCACGCCGGTCGCCTCGGAGCGAGGCACCCCCATCACGAGCTTCTCGAACGCCCACACGGCCTGCGTGGTGAGACTGCCGAAGTCGCCGTCGATCGGACCCGGGTCGAACGCGAGCTCGGCGAGGCGCGCCTGCACCCGCTCGACGTCCTCGCCCCACGAACCCTCCGACACCGCGCCCGACAACGGCACCTTGACGACGGTGTCGGTCGACTCGTCGACCTGGTCGTACGTCACGGGCACGGGTGCGGCGGTCGAGATGGGAGCGGTCGAGCCGGTCTGGAACGTCACCTCTGACGCCGACGGGGCCTCGGTCGGCTCTCCACCCCAGCCGCTGATGACGCTCGCCACGACCACGGCCGCGAGCAGCCCACCAGCTGCGCCGATGGGCACCCAGCGGGCGACGTTGTTCTTCGAGGGGGAGGACTTCTGAGCGTTCACGTGATACGGGTATCCAGGCGGGCGGCGTGGTGGGATCCACGCTACCAATGCGACAACACGGTGCGGGCCGCGGATGTTCCGCCGGAACCGCTACCGCTCGACGCGCTCGATGTCGTGGAGGTCGGTCCGCAGCGACCACATCTCGCGCAGGATCGTGCCGATCACACCCGGTGTGCTCAGCGTCGAGACCCCGCGGGTCCGGGGGAAGTAGTCGACGCCCATCTGCATGATCTCGTAGCCCAGCCGGGTCGCCCGGATCACGAGCTCGGCGTCGATGAACGAGCCTTCGCTCTTCAACTCGACATGGTCGAAGATCCGGGTCCGTACCAGCTTGAACGCGAAGTTGATGTCGCGGACCTTCACCCCGAACAGCGCCTTGATCAGCCCGTTGTACACCCACGTGTACACCGACCGCAGCGTGCCTTCGCCCGTGCGGTCGAAGCGGTAGGCGCTGATGATGTCGACCTCGTAGTCGCGCAGCAATCGAACGGCGCGCGGGAGCTCGGCCATGTCGAAGGGCAGGTCGGCGTCGGTGTACAGCACGAGATCGCCGGTCGCCGCCGCGAAGCCGGTCTTCATCGAGCCACCGAGCTTGCGGTTGCGCTCGTGGTGGATCACCCGGATCCGGGGATCGGCGGCCGCCATCCGGTCGGCGATCGCACCGGTGGCGTCGGTCGACTTGTCGTCGATCACGATCAACTCGAAGTCGCGGATGT
>CAXBAZ010000528.1:0-3554 GCA_963973395.1 uncultured Acidimicrobiaceae bacterium | reverse complement strand
TGAGCGACTCGGAGTTCGTGGAGCTCGTGCGCATGCTGCACCACTACGCGACCTGACCTACCTCGCGACGGCGATTCAACCGAACGTAGTTGGCCGACTTCGAGTTCGAAGCCAGACACTGGTTCTTCCGATTCAGCCGTTGGGCGTGCCGATCAGGATGACGGTGCGGCCGGTGTCGCCACCGTCGTTGACCCAGCCTCGG
The DNA here is from genome assembly GCA_963973395.1 of uncultured Acidimicrobiaceae bacterium. GTDB lineage: Bacteria > Actinomycetota > Acidimicrobiia > Acidimicrobiales > Ilumatobacteraceae > Ilumatobacter. Next base: position 3,352 of record CAXBAZ010000528.1, on the reverse strand, counting down.
AGCACGAACCTGTCGTCGATGATGTCGACCGAATGCAGCTCGGTCCGGTCGTCGGGTCCGGCTCCGATGAGGTCGGCGAACGACTCGACGGCGTATGAGCGACCGTTGATCGAGCTGGCGATCTTGGTCGTCTGGGCTTGGGACCACGGTGCGAGGGTCTGCCAGTCGACGGCGAACTCGTCGAGCACGTCCTCGGGTCCCGAATCGGGCGGTGGGCTGGTCACCGCTGGGCCAGCAGTCGTGGCGTCCGGGAGGGTGCCCGGGACGATCGTCGTCGTACTCGTGTCGTTGTACGCCAGTTCACCGCCGGCAGGTGCGATCAGTCGCAGTGCGCCTGGTTCGGTGGCGAGTCGGTAGCCGCCGGCCAGCTGACGACCCGTCGCGCGTTCGATCACCGACACTCCGTTGTTCGGGTCGACGACCAGGTTGTACGTGGAGCCTTCGATCGTCGTTGGCTCTGCGATTGCACCGGCATGTCGGTACTCGACCGAGGCGACGGCGACGGTTGCGGCGCCGTTCGATGCGACCCCGTTGAGCCAGGTGTTCGGATCCTGCATCGTGTCGTCGGTCAGCAGGTCCGACAGGTCGACCAAGTTCGGCGATTCTCCGACGGCGCCACTGATGACGACGTCGTTGGCGCCGGTCGCGAGGGTGCCGTCGAATTCGCGGATCCAGGTGCCGTCGAGCGAGCCGAGGTCGGCGAAAATCGGCGTGAACGTCGCGTCCGGTCGCACGAGCCACGCTTTCGTCCCGTCGGGGGTGAAGCCCATCAGGACGTTGCGTTGCATGCTGATCCCCGACCCGTCGGGGATCGGCGATTCGACGGGTGTGAGCGTGTTGCCGTCGAACCGGTACATGAAGACGCCGGGGGTCCGTTCGAGTTCGGCCTGATCGGCGGCGCTCAGTCCGAGATCGGCAGCCGTGAGCGTCGTGACGGTGCACAACTCGGCCATCGCCGCTCGGTATCCGGCTTCGGGAGACGACAGTTCGCCGCTGGCCTCCAATGTCGTCATCCGCTCGTCGAGTAACGCCTGATCGCAGTTCAACATCACCTCGAGTCGGCCGTCGACCCAGCGGATGTCGTTGATCGCGTTCGGAGCACCGAGTGCGGTCTCGACGGCTCGGTAGTCGACGTGGGCGGCGCCACGGTTGATCACGACGAGAGCTCCGCCGTCGAGCGGTGCGATCGACATCTCGGCCGAGCTGCGGACCTGGTCAGTGCGATACGGACGGGCCTCGTCAGGCAGCGGCAGCAGGTTCCACGACTGGGTGGCGATGTCGTAGCGACCGACCGAGCCGAGCGCTGCGCCCGCGGTGGCCGGTGCTGTGCCGATGGCGTAGATCGAATCACCGCTGACGGCGGCTCGCCGCAGTCCTTCGGGCAGGACGTCGTCTGCGACCTCGACCCATTCGCCGTCTTGCTGCTCGTACAGCGCGGTCCGGCCCGGTTGGTTGCCGCCTGGTTCGGTGGCGAGGGCGTAGCGCTGATCGGCTCCTCCGTAGGTCAGTGCCAGAGCCTCTGGCGAATCGGCGCCGTACGAGGACCATGTCATCACCGGCGCGGAGGCTTCGGCGGGGACAGCATTCGTCAGGTCGATGCCCGACTGCCAGGGACCGTCGTACGTCGTCGTCGCTGTGGCGTCGGCGGGCGGCGTCGTGGTGGCGACCGGTGCGGCCGTGTCCGACGCACTCGGAATGTCCGCGTCGTCGACACGGGACAGCTGCTGGATGCCGAGCACCATCACCGCCGTGACAGCCAAGACCGTTCCGACGGCGGCAACGTTGCGGCGTCGTTGCCGTCGGCCGGCCGTGTCGAGGATGACCTCGATGCCGGTCGACGTGACAGCGAGTCGGCGAGCTTCGGCGGCGAACTCGTCGTGCAATGAGCGATTGTCGTTCATGAGAGACCTGCTTGTGGTGAGGGTGCGAATGAAATGCGTGGGCGGGTGGAGACGTGCGGCGGCGGTGCTCTATGGGTCGTTGTCGGCGACCAGGGCGTCGATGCCGGGGGCGAGGTGCGGGACTGCGTCGCGGAGTTGCTTCAACCCCCGGTGCAGTCGGCTCTTGGCGGTGCCGGGTCGGATGCCGAGGGCGGTCGCACACTCCTGTTCGGAGAACTGCATCAGCACCCGCAGCACGACCACGGCGCGACGCTCGGGTGTCAGCGACTGCACCGCAGCAGCCAACCTGGTGTCACCGACGTGGTCGGAGAACGGAGTGTCGGTCTGTGGTTCACGCCCGAGGGCACTGGCGTAGCGGGCCTTGCGGGCGACCCGGCGCAGTCGGGAACGACCGTGGTTGATCGCCACGCGGTACACCCAACCGGCCGGGCGTTCGAGCGTGCCGACGTGCGACCATCGCTGATAGGCGCGGATCATGGCCTCGTCGGTCGAATCCGCAGCCACGTCGGGATTGCCGATCGCCAACGCGACCGCCCGCGCCAACGAATCCCGATACTTGAAGTAGAACGCCTCGAACGACGACCGGGCAGCGACCTCGACCTGAGCGACAGCACGCTGCGGACTCGACGTCGAGGGGGCGACGACCATCGGGATCTCGGCGCTGATCGGTGACGTCATGCCCGGTACACGCTCATCCATCTCGATCGGTTCCCGGTCGATCGGAAACTTCCGAGAGACCGGCCAGTGCGTCGGCCGCGTCGGTCGTGCCCGGTGGTTCGAGTCCGGCGGCGATCTCGAACGCGTCGAGCGCGAGGGCGACGTCGCCTGACAACGCAGCCGCGTAGCCGAGCCCCAAGTGGCATCGGTAGCAGTTGCGGTCAGCGTCGACCAGCTCGCGCCACGCGTTCTGCGCGTCGGCGCGGTCGCCGACGTCGCCGGTCGAGATGGCACGTCGGGTCAGTGCATCGCCGAGCGCCAGTTCGACGATCGGATCGTGCGGCGAGAAGTCGAGTGCACGCTCGATCGCCGCCACCGCTCGATCGTGGCCGGCGATCGTTCGCGGAGCCAGCTCGGCCTCGAGCAGCCGGTAGCGCACCACGTCCGGACGCAACGTCACGGCCCGCTCGGCGGCCGCGAGGTTGCCAGATTCGACGGCGTCGCCCGCCGCCCGGTCGGCCGCGAGCGACACCACCCCGACCCCGAACAGCACCAACAGCAGCGGGATCGCGACGGCCGCTGGCCAGCGTTGCGATGCCCGCTCGGTCGCCCGCCCCGGAGCCGATGTCGACAGCAGAGCACCAGCGATCAGCCAGAACACCGGATCGATCGTCGCGACCGGGAACAAGAAGAACTGCTGAACGAGGTACACCACAGCCGCCGCCGCCAGACCGGCCTGCCGCGCCGTGCCGACGCGTAGCGCTCGCCACGCCGCTCCGACGACGAGCACCACG
>CAXBAZ010000527.1:0-3559 GCA_963973395.1 uncultured Acidimicrobiaceae bacterium | reverse complement strand
GAGGAAGAAGCCGCCGATCGCCGCACCGAAGGCAGAGATGAAGAAGGCTCGGACGAAGAGGAAGCCGACCCGAACGCCGCGTCGACCGGCCGCCTCCTCATCGAGACCCATCGCTCGCGCTGCGAGACCACCAGGGGTGCGGTACAGCCAGAAATCGGCGGAAACGGCCACAGCTGCCACGACGAGCAACGCGATCGGCACGAAACCCCAGCTGTAGAGCAACTTGTCGATGAACTCGGAGCTGATCGCGCCGCTGGGCGTGGGGCGAAGCCAGAGGCAGACACCCTGCAGGATGCTGTACGTCGCCAACGTCGCGATGATCGACGACAACTTGAGCCAGCGAATGAGAGCGACGTTGAACGCACCCACGCCGAGCGAGATGGCGATGACGAGCAGCATGCCGACGATCATCGACGGCCAGCTCTCGTCCGGTCCGAGGACGAACGACGAGACCACGACGCCCAGGGTGATCAGCGCCCCGACCGACACGTCGAAGGCCCTCACCATCAGCGCACTGGTCTGAGCCATGGCAGCCAAGGCCAGCGGGAGCGTCGCAACCATCACGCCATTCAGGTTGAACGTCGACAGGAAAGCCGACTCCTGTCCGTTGGTGTAGGCCCCGAGCAACACGATCAGCAAGCTCATGGCGGCGATCGGCAGCCACCGCCCGCGTTGGAACTTGGGCCGGAGGTCGATGTCACTTGCCATGGTCTTCTCCGTGTGCCGATCCGCGCCCGATGATTGCCGCGATGATGCGCCGTTCCTCGAGCTCCTCGTGCGGGATCTCGTCGACGACGATGCCGCGTGACATCACGACGACTCGATCGCAGATGCCGGCCAACTCGATCGCGTCGCTCGACTTGACGAGCATCGCCGTCCCTTCGGCAGCCTTGTCACGTAGGGCGTTGTAGATGTCGAGGCGTGCACCGACGTCGACACCCTGAGTTGGTTCGTCGGCCAGGATGACCTTCAGATCGTCGCGAAGGAAGGGTCGCATCAGGGCGACCTTCTGCTGGTTGCCACCGGAGAGGTACTGGGTCGGCTGTTCGTTCGAGGCGGCCTTGAGCCGGAGCCGATCGACCATACGGTCGACCGGTGCCTTCTCACGCGAGCGCAGCACGAATCCCAGGGTGGAGTATTTGCGAAGCACCTGCAGGGTGGCGTTCGCGCGCACGCTCAGGGCGGTGAAGATCGACTCCTGCTTGCGATCGGCGCTCAGCAGGATGATGCCGGCGCGGATGGCACCCGCCGGTGTCCCGTGGTTCACCCTGTGCCCGGAACACTCGACGGTGCCGTGGGACGGTTCGACTCCGGCCAGCGCTCGCAGGAATTCGACCTGGCCGTTGCCCTCCGCACCTGCGATGCCGACGATCTCGCCCTGACGAAGCTGGAGGTTGACCGGCCCGAATCGACGACCGCGGAACTTGATGACGTCGAGCGCGATCTCGTGGGCGTCCGACGGCGTGCTCGTCGGGAAGGCTTGTTCGAGTGGACGGCCGATCATCATCGCAACCACGTCGGATTCCGACATGCCCGCAGCGTCGTACGTCCCTTGGCCTTCCCCATCGCGCAACACAGTCACACGATGCGCCACGTCCAGGACTTCGGGCAGTCGATGGCTGACGTAGACGATCGCCATTCCGTTCTCGGCGAGCCGGCGGATCAGCGCGTGCAGGCGCTGGACGTCGGCGTGCCCGAGCGCCGTGGTCGGCTCGTCGAGAAGGAGCACCGACGGACGCGACAAGAGTGCCGACACCACCTCGAGGAGCTGTTGCTCGGCGGCTGACAACGTTTCGATCCGGGCCGTCGGGTGGATCTCGAGGCCGTATTCGGCGAGTTGCTCGTCGGCCCATCGGTACATCTGCGAGTAGCGGGGACGACGGTCGTCGTCCGGTGCGGCGAGGAAGAGACTCTCGGCGACTGTCAACCCGGCCACCGACGTCAGATGCTGGTAGGCCATGCCGAGTCCGAGTTGCATCGCCAGTCGCGGTGAGGCGGACGTGAGCGGTCGTCCGTCGATGATCACCGTGCCGTCGTCGGGAGCCTGGCTGCCGCTGGCGATGCTCAGCAGCGTCGACTTCCCTGACCCGTTCTCACCGAGCAGGGCGTGAATCTCTCCCGGCCGGACCTCGACCGTGATGTCATCGTTCGCCTGTACGGGTCCGAATCGCTTCGAGATGTTCCGCAGCAAGAGTGCAGGAGGAACGGGCCCGCTCGACCCCGCGTCGAGTTCACTCCCCGTCTCGTCTCGGCTGCGTGCTGTGGCCGTCATCTCGTTAGGACCTCGGTGATGGGTGGTGGAGGGTGTCGTGGAATGCGTGGGGGCGCCGGCGGAACCGCCGGCGCCCCTCGGATGTTGGCGATTACTCCGGGAACATGCGGGTCTGGAGCTCCGCAGGAATCAGGCTGGACGCTGACCCGTCAGGCGGGATGTCGGTCCGACACGAATCCTCGGTCACCGGCGTGATCGCGCCACCGAAGATGATCTCCGCGGGCACGTCGTAACCCTGCAGCGACATCATGGCGGCGGTCAAGCCGGTCCGGCCCTCCATGTAGGTCGCGATCGACGTGAAGGAGTTCGTGAGCCCACCCTGCTCCTTCCAGGCACACAAGAGCGGGTTGCCGTTGTCCTGGTGCATCGTCACCAGACCCTCCATCGACACGCCCGCTGCCTCGAACGCCCGCATCGCGCCGACGAAGGCATCGCCGTAGCTGCCGACCATCCCATCGATGTCCGGGTGTTCCGCGAGGATCGCCGACGTCGCCTCGAGATAGCTCTCGCGACTCCACGCGTCTCCCTGTCGGGCGACGATGTTGATGTTGTCGGGCATGACCTCGGTCATGCAGTCCTCTTGCAGCTGGTCGAGCGTGTTGCCCGGAGCGCCCAGGAGGATCGCAATGTCGCCCCCGTCCGGGAGCTGTCGCCCGAACTCCTCACCCCAAGCAGCGGAGATGGCGCAGACATCGGGTCCGCTGTACGTGAAGTAGTCCGTGCCCGGTTCGCCGACCTTGGTGCCGGACCAGGTGATGACCTTGGCGCCTTGCTCCATCGCAGCTCGATACGCAGGGACCAGCGCCTCACCCGCATCTGGATAGCTGATGATGACGTCGAAGTCCCTGGCCGCGAAGCTTCGCACGTCGGAGATCGCCTTTTGTGTGTCGAGGTTCGCATCGGTGTACGCGATCTCGCCGATCTCGGGGTACGACAACGCCTGGAGGACGAACTCCATGTGGAAGATCTGGCGCGCGATGTTGCCACCGAATCCGTCGGCGAGGCCGACCTTGAGTTCGCCGCCGGTGCCGGTCTCGCACCCGTTGTTCTGCCAACACTCGTAGGCGAGGTCGAGGTCGACGGGCGTCGACGCGCGGTCGAGCGTGGCGAGGGTGATGTTCCGGGCACGCTCCTCAGACGGGAGCCCGAGTGGTCCGGCGAGTCCGATGTCGACGAACGCCGGGTCCGGGTCGTAGCTCTCGCCGAACTCGCCGTCCTCGAGGGTCGCGCCCCAGTTGCCGGGACCGGCCGACTCCGACGTGGCTTCCGACGTCTCGGACGTTCCCT
>CAXBAZ010000526.1:0-3560 GCA_963973395.1 uncultured Acidimicrobiaceae bacterium | reverse complement strand
CCGTCGTCGTCGACGGCTCCACGCTCCCGACGAGCGAGAGCACCACCATCCCGCCGCCATCCGTCGTGCAGGCGACACCCGTGCCCACCGTCGAGGCCACGCTGCCACCCGAGACCACCGCGCCGACGACTGCGCCCACCACGGTGCCACCGACCACGGTGCCACCGACCGCAGCGACGACCACACCGGCCACCACGGCGACGACCGCGGCGCCGACGACCGTCGCCACCACGACCACGTCGGTCCCCGTGGTGACCGTGCCGCCCTCGCCGTCGGCAACCGTGATGGACATCCTCGCCGCCAGTCCCGATCTCTCGCGGCTCGACGAACTCGTCACCGAGGCAGGTCTCGACCAGACCCTGGGCGGCGACGACCCGCTGACGCTGTTCGCCCCTTCGAACCAGGCCCTCGAAACGCTGGAGGCCGCGCCCGGCGGCGCCGAGCTGCTCGCCGACCCCGAACGACTGCGTGAGCTGCTGCTCGGCCATGTCGTGCCCGACGCACTCGATTCGGCGACGATCTTCGAGGCGACCGAGCTCACCACCGTGAGCGGTTCGGTGCTGGAGGTCGACCCCGAGGCGGAGACCGTCGGCGGGGTGTCCGTCGTGGTGCCCGACGTGACCGCCGCGAACGGCGTGTTGCACGTGATCGACGGCGTGTTCGACGAGGCCTGACCGGTTCGCCGGTCCGGGCTCGAGACCCGGATTCCGGCGATTCGCTCATCGACGTTCGGCTACTCCAGCCGGCGCAACGCCTGCTCGACGCGTTCCGGTCGGCGGAGTTCGACGTGTGCGTCGGTGACCCAGCTGCCACCTTCGCTGACGATCACCGGGTTCAGATCGAGTTCGGCGATCCGGTCGTGGTCGGACACGAGTTGGGCGATCCGGGTCAGTTGATCGGCGACCAGATCGAGACCGTGCTCGTCGAGCATCGCGGCCGCCCGGGTGCCGACGACCATCGCCCGTGCCGTCGACGGCGAGATCGGCGCGAGGCGGCTCGTGACGTCGCCGATCGCGTCGGCCTGAGCGCCGCCGATCCCGACCGACACGAGCGGTCCCAGGCGCGGGTCGCGGGTCGCGCGGATCCGCAGGTCGACACCCGGTGGCACCATGCGCTGCACGAAAACACGATCGGCGTCAGGACCGAGAGCCTGATGCATCGTCGACGTCGAGACCCGCACGTCGCTGTCGTCGGACAGGTCGAGGGCGATGCCGGCCTCGACCGAACGTCCGATCCGACGACCGACCGCCTTGACGGCGACCGGGTAGCCGAGCCGCTGGGCGGCGTCGACGGCGTCACCGATGCCGACCAGCTCGGTCGGAGGCATCCGGACGCCATACGCCCTCAGCAGTTCGGCGGCGCGATCGGGTGGCACCTGGTCGCCGTCGTCGAACGTCGCCAACACGCGCCCGGCCGTGGCCGAGTCGATGTGTGACGCCGGATGGTCGGTCGGATCGTCGGGTCCGGCCGCAGCCTCGCTCCGCCGCCAGGCCGAATAGGCCGCCAGCCGACCGAGCACGGCCGCCGCCTGTTCGGGGAACGAGAAGTTGGGGATCGTCGACCCCGTGCCGAGCGGACCGTCGCTGGCGCCGAGCATGACGGCCACGACGGGCTTGTCGGCGGTGGACGCCGCTGCATCGATCGCGGCGACCTGCTCGCTGACCGCACCGAACGTCGCGGGCGCATGCACGACGAGGACGGCGTCCACCTCGTCGTCGGAGAGTGCGGTCCGGATCGCGTCCGCATAGTCATCGGTGTCGCTGCGCCAGTCGAGCGTGGGTGCCTCGGCGATCTGCAGGCCGGCCGCCTGGAGCGTGGCGGTTGCCAGCACGGTCGGGCTGGCCGAGTTGCTGACCACCGCGACGCGGTCGCCGCCCATCAGCGGCTGCGATGCGAACACGCGCAGCGTGTCGAGCAGCGCGGTCACCGTCGGCACCTCGATCAGGCCGGTCTGCTCGTAGAGCGCGGCATTCGCCGGGCCGACCAGTGCGGCGCCGGTGCGGACCGACACGATCGGCTTGCGGGCCGACACGCGTCGTGCGATGCGGGCGAACTTGCGCGGGTTGCCGAGCGACTCGGTGTACAACCCGATCACGGTGGTCGCGTCGTCGTCCTCCCAGAACTGCAGCAGGTCGTTGGCGGAGATGTCGCGCTTTGTGCCGAGTGACACGAACCATGACATGCCCAGCTGCAATGAGTGGGCCAGCAGCAGGAGTGCGCTCGCCAGCGTGCCCGACTGCATCGAGATCGCGACGCCGCCGGGTGGCAGGTCGACGTCGACCAGGGCGGCCTGCAGCTCGGCCTCGGGTCGCGGCGACGCGATCCCGAAGCTCGAGGGCCCGATGATCCGGAGACCGTTGCGGCGTGCGTGCGCGATCAACTCGTCGGCATCGAGGTCGTTGCTGTCGGCGGTGATGACCACCGCACCGCGCACCCGCTGCTCGATGCACGCGTCGATGGTGTCGCGCAGCGCGGGAGCGGGAACGGCGATCACCGCCAGACCGATCTCCTCCGGCACGTCGGCGACCGCCGCATGGGCACGCACGCCGCCGACGGTCTCGTGTGCGGGATTCACCGGGTAGACGGGGACACGGGCGTGATCGCGCACGTTGGTCCAGACGGCATGACCGACCGAACCCGGAACGTCGGAGGCACCGATGACCGCGATCGAGGTCGGGAGCAGGAGCCGTGCGACGGCCCGTGAGTCGGCACGGTGCTCGCGGCGCTCGACGGAGTCGATGAACTCGGAGGTGTCCGCCAACGGGAAGTCGACGTCGATCACACCCGACTCGAATCGGCGGTGCACCGGCCACCCGGCCTTCGAGAACACGGCCAACATCGCGCCGTTGTCGCCGAGCGTCTGGGCCGTGAACCGCTCGATGCCGTTGGACCGCGCGATCGCAGCGAGGTGTTCGAGCAGGAGGGTCGCGATGCCCTTGCCGTGGTGATCGTCGCTCACCATGAACGCGACCTCGGCGTCGGTGCGGTTCTGGAGGCGTTCGTAGCTCGCCCAGGCCACGAACTCACCGCGGTCTTCCACGACGAGCGCGACCCGGTCGACGAAGTCCACATTGGTGAAGCGCTCGAGGTCGGCATCGCGCAGGGTCGGTTTGGGGGAGAAGAAGCGTCGGTACCGGCTCTCGGCGGACTGGCGGACGTGGAAGTCGGCGAGCGCCGGTGCGTCGCTGGGGTCGATCGGCCGGATCACCGCGGTCGAGCCGTCACCGAGCACCACCGTGGAGCTCCACGGCGCCCTGACGTCGTCCGGAGCGGCGGGGGTGGCGGGCTCCATCTCACGAGCTTGCCAGATCCGAACCCCGTGCACCGTCGGCCGCCCGTAGCCTGGCCGATCGATGAATGGACCGATCGGCATGTTCGACTCCGGGTTCGGCGGGCTGACGGTCGCCCGCGCCGTCATCGACCTGCTGCCGGCCGAGGACCTCGTCTACATCGGTGACACCGGGCGGTACCCGTACGGCTCGAAGCCGTTGAGCGACGTGCGCCAGTACGCGTCGGAGCTCGCCCGGTCGCTGGTTGCCGACTTCGGTGCAAAGGCGATC
>CAXBAZ010000525.1:0-3565 GCA_963973395.1 uncultured Acidimicrobiaceae bacterium | reverse complement strand
CCGATCCGCCGAATTCGGGCCTCCACTCGATCGTCGACGGCATCTTGAGTTCAGTCCAGTGCTTCGATCACCCACGGCGATCCGAGCCTGACGAGTCGGTCCGGGCGACCGCCGTCGTCACCTTCGACCGAGAACTTCAAGGGCCGGTCCAGCTGCTGCAGCGTTTCGTATGCCGTTCCGAGCCAGATACCCACCGTGTAGTCACCGGGGGTCAATATCGCTGGCAGCGGGCACCGGAGTCGGTGATGTCCACGACCGCCGATCGGAGCGTTGGCAGCGTCGCTGTGCGCTTCGTCGATGATGTTCACTCCACGCTCCGTCGAGATGAGCACCCCGACATCCAACGCCGTCACCGGCTGGTTGACGACGACGTCGACCACGATCGACCCGCTCTGGCCGGTTCTCAGTACAGGAGTCTGTTGTCCGTCGTCATCGAGCAACTCGACCGCGACGACCTGAGCGGGCATCTCGGGGTCGACCGCGAACGACGATCGTTGGGAGACCGGCAAGGTCGACCTGAGATACTCCTCCACGACATCGTCGCTCGGTCCGTCGCTGCGGACTCCGCCGTTGTCGAGCCAGATCGTCCTGGGGCAGAGTCGGCTCACAGCATCGAGGTTGTGACTGACGAACAGAATGGTCCGACCCTCCCGCTCGACCTCGCTCATCTTGCCGAGACACTGTCGCTGGAACTCGGCGTCGCCGACGGCCAGAACTTCGTCGACCACCAAGATGTCGGCATCGAGATGAGCGGCGATCGAAAAACCCAGCCGAAGATACATTCCGGACGAGTACCGCTTGACGGGCGTGTCGATGAATCGTTCGATTCCGGCAAACGCCACGATGTCCGCGAGCCGCCGCGACACATCGCGCCGGCTCATCCCGAGGATCGCTCCGTTGAGGTAGGTGTTCTCGACACCGGTGAGCTCGCTGTGGAAGCCCGTTCCCACCTCGAGGAGGGCCCCGACTCGGCCGCGGGTCCTGCTGCGTCCCTCCGTCGGAGCGGTGATGCCACTGACGATCTTGAGCAACGTGCTCTTGCCTGCGCCGTTGGAGCCGATGAGACCGACCGCCTGGCCGGCATCGACCGAGAGGGATACATCACGAAGAGGCCAGAACTCCTGCTTGGCCCTCGGTTCGCCGGTTCGGGCCCGGCGTACGGCACGGGTGATCGTCTCGCGTAGGTCTGGCCGGCCCCCATGGTGCTCGCCGAGCAGATACCGCTTGCCCACGCCGTCGAGCTCCACGACCGAGTCATTCATGTCCACCTCTCGACCGCTCGTTCACCCGCATCAGATGATGTCGACCAGATCGCGCTCGTTCATCCGAAAGTACAACTGACCGCCCACGACGAGCATGAGCGCGCTCAGCACGGAGATGCCGAGCAGTTCGAGGTCGGGCAATGGCAGCCCGCCGAACGCACAGCGATACAGGGCCAGCGCTCCCGTCATCGGATTGAGGTGCAGCACTGGCTGCCATCGTTCGGGAACCAGTTCGGGCGGGTAGGCGACCGGTGTCACGAAGAGCAGCACCTGCAGCATGAAACCAACGATCACTCCGAAGTCCCGGTACCTGACGATGATCGAGCAGAGGAACAAGACGGGCCCCAGGACGGTAGCGATCAACAGGGCGGTACCGAGCGGGAGAGCGACGAGCGTTCCCGCCACCGAGACGCCGCCACCGACGGCGATCGTGACGACGACGACCAAGACGACACCGACGGCCAGATCGACGAGGCCCGGAATCACGGAGGCGACCGGCAGCGCGATCCGAGGTACGGGCACTTTGGTCAAGAGATCACCGTTCGCGAGCAGTGCACTGCTGCCGCTGCTCAACGCCGTCGAGAAGTACGTCCACATCACAAATCCGACGAGCGAGAACAAGAAGTACGAGCTGCCGTCCGCGACCTCGAATCCGGCGAGACGACCGAAGAGGACCGTGAACGCGGCGGCGCCGACGAGCGGTTGCAGCACGGCCCATCCGGCGCCGAAGTACGCCTGCTTGTACCGGACCTTCACATCCCGGAGCGCGAGGAAGTAGATGAGCTCCCGATGTTTCCATGGCTCCAACGGCTTCAGCGGCGGTACCCGGCGCGTCGGGGCACCGTTGTCGATCCAGGGAGCGAGGGATCGCGTGGACCTGTTCACGACCGTGATCCGGAACGGGCGGGCTTCGACATCACGTCGGACGCTACGGCAGCCACCGCCGCACTCGACATCTCCGCGGTGAGACCAGCTCGATACCGAGTGTGACCTCGCGCTGCGAGTTGGCGTGCGAAATCCGGATCGCGGATGACCCGGACGCAGTGCTCGGCGAACGACGTGATGTCATCGGCCACCAAGAGTTCGACGCCATGCTCGACGTTCAGGCCGCGACAGCCGAAGGATGTCGACACCAACGGCACGGAGTACGCGAGCGCCTCGATCGCCTTCAAAGAGGTCCCACTTCCGGACCACAGCGGGGCCACGGCCAACGAGGCAGAGGAGTAGTGCGGTTCGACGCTGTCGACGTATCCGAGCAGCTCCACACCATCGACATGGCGAAGACGCTCAGACCGGCCGTGACTGCGACCGACCACCACGAGGCGCGCTTCCGGCACGCATGCCCTGACCCTTGGCAGCACTTCGTAGGACATCCACTCCGCCGCGAGCCGATTCGGCTCGTACGTGAGTGGCCCGACGAACAGCAGAGTCGGGCGATCCGGCACCGACGCTCGCGCCAGCGAAGACCGAATGCGATAGCCATTCGGCACGATCGCCGCATCGGAAACCCCGAGATGGATCCGGTCGGCTTCACAGCACACCACGACACGTTCCGCCTGCTCGGCGATTGATCGCTGCAACCTGCTCCAGCGCCGGACGTTGAGCGCGTCGGCGAGGTTGCGTGGCGACGCGGAGAGCCATCCGCTGCGAGCCGTGCGGTCCTTGATCCTGGTTCGGAGCAGCAGATCGTTCATGTCGTCGAAGTCGACGATCCGCGCTCCCTCGACGATGCCGCACGACAGCCGATGCATGCGGATCCGGCTGCACCACACGAGATCCCACACCTCACCACCGACTGCGTCGGTGAGATCGGAACGTACCTCCTTCGCGCGCCGGTACGTCAGGTCTGGTATCGACACAGCGGTTCTGACCAACTTGCTGAGGCGCGAGGGATCTAGGGCGCGGACCACCGAGGTCGTGTAGCCACCGTCGCGCGGCAGCGACTCGCCACCGTAGCTGCTGTCGACCAGACACACGTGCAGGTCGCCGACGTGCCGGAGCCCGGCGACCACGTTGGCGATTCGCATGCCGTAGCCGGTATCCATACCCGGTTTCCGATCGGTGATCAACAGGATCCGTGGCGCCCCGGAATGATCTTTCCGATTGACGGGGCCAGCCGTGTCGTGCGGGGCCGAGCGAGGCCGCGTCCGGCGACCTCGCGACGAGTCGATGCCCGACCAGAGCGCAGCGTAGGCGGTACTCATCGCATCAGCGGTGAAGTTCTCCTCGGCGTGTCGCCGTGCCGACGAGATCAACCGAGTGCGGAGCACGTCGTCGGACAACACCGTTCGGATGGCACCGAC
>CAXBAZ010000524.1:0-3569 GCA_963973395.1 uncultured Acidimicrobiaceae bacterium | reverse complement strand
CCGAGCTTCGTCAGCGGGACCGACTCGATGAGCAGTGATGCGAGGCGCGTCCCAACGGCGTCGCCGCCGACGAAGATGTCGTAGGCGGTCTTGGTGCGGCCCACGATGCCGAGCTCGGCGACGTACGGCCGGGCGCAACCGTTGGGGCAACCGGTCACCCGGGTCTCGATCCTGACGTCGTCGAGGCCCCGATCGCGGAGCAGACCGTCGAGCAGGTCGGTGAGCTCGGGCAGGATCCGTTCTGCTTCGCCCAACGCCTGGCCGCACGTGGGGAGCGCCGGGCAGGCCATCGACGACAGCACCGTGAGCGGGAGATGCCGCGCCAGCGGGACGCCGTGCTCGGCGAAGATCGCCTCGACGGCGTCACGGTCGGCCGTGGCGATGCCGCACAGCAGCAGGTCCTGGTGCGGCGTGAGGCGGATCTGGTCGGCGTGACGGGCGAGGACGTCGCGGACGGCGCTCCGGCGGCGCACGAACTCGGTGTCTTCCAGGCGCCCGGTCGGGATCGGCACGCCCAGGTACCAGCGGTCGTCGTCCTGACGATGCCAGCCGAGGTGGTCGCGAGGGCCGCCCCAGTCGGGGATCGCGACGGGATCGTCGAGGCGGCGACCCAGCCGCGCCTCCACCTGATCGCGGAGCCAGGCGATCCCGTGCTCCTCGACGAGGTACTTCAGGCGGGCATGGCTGCGGTCCTCGCGATTCCCTTCGTCACGGAAGATCTTGACGATCGCTTCGACGACGTCGCCTGCGTCCTCGTCGCTCACCCAGGCCATCGGTTCGGCGAGCCGGGGGAAGGTGGTGGAGTCGGTGTGGCTGCGACCGAGCCCGCCACCGGCCAACACGATCGCGCCGGGTGTGCCGTCGCGACCCGGAGCGAGCACGAGCCCGACGTCGTTGCTGTACACGTCGATCGAGTTGTCGCCCGGCCACGCCACGCCGACCTTGAACTTGCGCGGGAGGTAGGTCTCGCCGTAGATCGGCTCGGCGTCGTCGGTTTCGGCTTCTTCGCCGGTGACGGCGCGTTCGCCGTCGACCCAGAGTTCCCAGTAGGCGTTCGATCGGGGTCGGAACCGGTCGGACAGCGAGCGGGCGAACCGGTCGAGCCGCTCGAGGTCGCGTCCCTGTTCGGGCGCCGACGTGACCATCACGTTGCGCACCACGTCGCCGCAGGCCGCGTACGTGGTGACGAGGCCGCGGTTCAGCGAGGACACGAGCTGCCGGAGGTCGCCCTTGTGCACGAAGTGATACTGCACACCCTGGCGAGTGGTCAGACGGAGGCGACCGTCGGCGACCACGTCGGCGAGCCGGTCGATCTCGAACCACTGCTCGCTCGTCAGGATCCCGCCCGGAACCGAGCAGCGCACCATGCACGAGTACGCCAGGTCCTGCTTGGCCCTCGCGAGTTCGCGCCTGCGGTCTCGATCGTCCTGCTGGTAGATCCCGTGGAACTTCAACAGGGTGCCCGAGCCACCGGAGAACGGGGTGTCACCGTCGGCGAGTTCGGTGAACAGCCCACCGCGCAGGTGATCGCTGTCGGCCTTGACGGTTTCGACGTCCGAGTGTGTCATGCTGCCATCTCCAATACCCGACCGGGTGAGTCAGGTTTGGGACGTTAGCGGAATTCCCGACTAATACAATCATGTTTTGCGAGAATTCGTGGTCGGGCCGCCTGACCAGGGATTTCGGCCCGGAAGCTCGCGCTGGCAGGGCCGGTCACTCGCGACCGACCGCTATCGGGAGGGTGGGCGCGGGATGAGCACGGACGTCGTGCGGACGTACTCCTGGTACGCCGGGTCGGCGCCCCACCGTTTGGCACCGCGACGCTCCAGCGTGGGGATCCCGCTGATCCGTGTGAGCAGCACCACCACGAACAGGGGTGAGACGAGGGCGACCCAGCGCCATCCGGAGAGCACCGGTACCGCCATGATCGCGATGCCGGTCCAGAGGGTGATCTCTCCGAAGTAGTTCGGGTGACGCGACCAGCTCCACAGGCCGGTCGTGATGAACCGACCCGAGTTCGCCGGGTCGTGCCGGAACGTCGACTTCTGCCGATCGGCCAGGACCTCCAACCCGAATCCGGCCGCCCAGACGACGGATCCGACGACGGCGAACGGCCCGAAACCCTCACGGTCGGTTCCGGTCACGATCGCGAGCGCACACGCCACGGTCAACAGCACCCACAGTCCCTGGAGGGTCCAGGTCATGAGGAACCGGAGCGGATCGAGCTTGATCCGGTCGAAGCGTCCGTCACTCCCCTCGCGCCGGACCCGGCGGAACAGGAACGAACCGAGCCGAAGGGCCCAGATCACCACCATCGCGGTGACCACGACGCCTCGGGTGTCGAGGTCGTCGGCCAGCGCCGCCGCAACGACGATCACGGTGATGTAGGTGGCGGCACCGGTCAGGTCGAAGTACTGCTCGGTCGTCGCGGTGTTCGACGGCACGAACACCGCCCAGTTGACGGCGAACGCCAGTGCGCCGCAGAGGGCGAACACGGGTACGTTGCCGATGCGCACGCCGCCGTCGCTGCCGGCTGCGGCGACGAACGCCCCGAGCGCGGTCGACGCCGCGATGCCGATCACCGGCGTGCGCCGTCGCTCCCCCACCGCGGCGACAGTAGCGGCCGTCCCGACCTGTCGAGACGCTCGATCCGGACTCGGCCGGGTCCGGGGGCCGAGGACGACTCGGGCCTACCCACTGGTAGGGTCGATCCCCTCAGGTGCTGCCGCTCATCCCTCCAGGCTGGTCGTACCGGCCTGGGACCGGAAGCGAGGAGTTGCAATGAGCCAGGCGAAGTTCCAGAAACGACAGCGTGAGATGGCGCGGGCCGAGAAGGCCAAGGCCAAGGCTGCACGCAAGCAGGAGCGTCAGGAGGCCGCCGCCGAGGAGGCCGACGAACCCACGCCCGATGTCGACGAAGGAAACGTCATGGCCAAGCTCGAGAAGCTCCACCAGGACTTCGCCGACGACAAGATCGAGTTCGACGAGTTCGAGGAGACCAAGCAGGAGCTCCTGAGCAAGCTGCAGGTCTAGCCGAACGGAGCGAACCAGGTTCGCTCCGTTCGGGTCAGCGTGATCGCGAACGCCACTCGTCTCGCAGGCCGCGCATGCCGATCACCTCGATCGGCGAATCGTCCAGCCATCCGCACCACTCGTCCGTACCGAACCAGTGGTACTCGTCGACGCGCACGTGGTGCGCACCCGGTTCGATCACCTCGATCTCGCCGGGACCCGGCCGGCACGGGTGGAACGCGCAGTAGACCAGTTCCTCGGTCGCCGAGACGAGCATCGAGCGGTAGTCGAACGGTGCGCCGCGCGGTCGCGAGAAGTCGGTTTCGAGCACCCGTCCGAACACGGGCATCCCGGCCGACCGCGCCGCGTCGACGAACGGGGCGAAGCGGTCCTCGGTGACGTCGGCGAGATGGTTGTTGGGGCCGTAGCCGCCGAGCGTCCCGGTGATCAGCACCGGAACGTCGTACTCGACACCGAGCGCCACGTACCGGTCGCACCACTCGGGCGCCAGGGCCGAGCCCATGTGCGCATCGAGATGGGTCACGTCGACACCGGCG
>CAXBAZ010000523.1:0-3570 GCA_963973395.1 uncultured Acidimicrobiaceae bacterium | reverse complement strand
AGCCAATTGGCCGATCACGGCAGCACCACGAGGTCAGCCGGCGAGGGAGGCGCGGGCGACGAGACGGAGCGAGCGTCGGCGAGCGAGCGAATTCGAACCATCACCGATCGATGTCTCCGAGGATGAAGTAGAGACTCGCGAGGATCGTGATGATGTCGGGCACGTAGACACCCTTGAGCACCCACGGGGCGATCGAGATGTTGTTGAAGCTCGCCGACCGGATCTTGACCCGGAACGGACCGAGGTCGCCCTTGCTGACCACGTAGTAGCCCATCTCACCGAGCGGGTTCTCGGTGGAGACCCAGGCCTCGCCCTCGGGCACCTTGATGATGCGCGGCACCTTGGCCATCACGGGCCCGGCGGGGATGTCGTCGACCAGCTGTTCGACGATCTTGCACGACTCGCGCGTCTCCTGCAGACGGATCCAGCAGCGCGCCCACGAGTCGCCGTCGGGGTGGGTCCAGACCTTCCAGTCGGCCTTGTTCCATGCCATCGGCAGGTCCTGGTCGCGGCGGAGGTCCCAGTCGACGCCCGATGCACGCAGGTTGGCGCCGGACAGGCCGTACGACTTGGCGATGTCGGCGGGGATCACGCCGATCCCGCGGGTACGGGACTGGAAGATCTCGTTGCCGAACAGCAGGTCTTCCATCTCGTCGCAGAAGCCGCGCAGCTTGCGCATGACCTGGCGGGTCTCGTCGACCCAACCCTTGGGGAGGTCGTCCTTGAGGCCGCCGATGCGGTCGAAGTTGGGATGGAAGCGGCCACCGGTGGCGCCTTCGATGAGGTTGAGCACGTACTCACGATCACGGAACGCGAGGAACACCGGCGTCACCGCGCCGAGCTGCACACCGAGGTCACCGAGGAAGAGACCGACGTTCGCGATGCGACTGAGCTCGAACAGGATCGTGCGGATGTACTGCGCTCGCGGTGGCGCCTCGATCTCCATCAGCTTCTCGGCGGCGAGGATGAAGGGCACCTCGTTGGCGAAGCTGCCGAGCCAGTCGATCCGGTTGATCAACGTGGTGACCTGCGGGAACGTGCGCACCTCGACCAGCTTCTCGTAGCCGCGGTGCATGTAGCCGGCGACGGGTTCTGCCCAGACGACCTGCTCGCCGTCGAGGCGGGCGATGATGCGCAGCGTGCCGTGGGTGGCCGGGTGCTGCGGACCGATGTTGAGGGTCATGCCCTCGGTCTCGAGCTCGACGTTCAGCCGGGCGTCGGCGGCCTGGCCGGCGATGTAGGAGAGCTGCTGACGCTCGTTCAGCATCGTCATGACGTGCTCCCCTCGTCGTCCCGGTCGTCGTTGCGGTCGTCGTTGTCGTCGTCGGTGTCGCCGCCCGTCAGGCCGTCGGGGTGCTCGTCGGTGGCGGGGCCGGGTGTCGGCGCCTCGGCGTCGGCGTCGGTCGATTCGGTGGTGGTGCCGGGCTCGAGGTCGGCTTCGACCGAACCGTCCGCCCCGGGTCGTGCGTCGTCCGGATCGGGCTCGGTCGGCTCGCCCGGCGGCGTGTCGTCGGAGATGATCGTGTCGGCGACGGGACCGGTCGCCGGCTCGCCGTCGGGTTCGACGGCCGCGGGGGTGGCGTCGGCCGCGTCGACGACGTCACCGGTCGCTTCGGCGTCGGCGTCGGCAGCGGGTGCTCCGGGGTCGTCGGTCGGCGGGTTGTCGACGACGGTGGCGTCGGTCGACTCGTCGGTGTCGGTCGGCGGGGCCTCGGCGTCGGCGGACGACTCGGTGGCTTCCTCGACCGCGTCGCCGGCGGCGGTGTCGTCGGTTTTCGGTGCGTCGGGCTCGTCGAACTCGGGCATCGGCTCGACGTCGACGATGCCCGGCCAGGGCTTGACCATGCGCGACAGCAGCGGGAAGTCCTTGCGGAGTGGGAACCCCTCGAACTCACCGGGCAGGTAGAGGTTGCGCAGGTCGGGGTGGCCGTCGAAGCCGATCCCGAACATCTCGTGCGTCTCGCGCTCGTGCCAGTTGGCACCGGCGAACATCGGGATCCAGGTCGGCATCACCATCGTGTCGGGCACGTCGGCTTTCACGGTCACACCCACGTGGCGCCTGGTGTCGGTGAGCCGCGCGATGAGCTGGAACCGGGACTCGCCACCGGCGTAGCCCTGACGGATCTCGGTGTCGGGCTCGGACTGTTCGTCGTCGGGATCGTCCTCACCCTTGCCGTACGGCGACGGCATCCAGTCCATCGCGGACAGGAAACAGAAGTAGTCGAACCCCTGGGCCTTGAGCGACCGGCCCGCGAAAGCCCACGCCTCGGGAGCGACGCGGACCCACAGGTCGTCCTGGGGCATGAGATGGGTGTCGATCAGCTGGTCGCCGAGATCGGCGCGCAGCGCGTCGACGATGCCCTCGCGGAGGCCGTCGCCCGGCAGCGCCGGCGCATCGGTCTGCGTGTCGGTCTCACTCAATCGGGCCACCCCCGACGACGATCGGCTCTGCCGCCCGGAGTGCCGCTGTCTTCTGCAGCGAGGTGTACTCCTCGCCGCGCCACTTGGCCGCCATGTCTTCCTGCTTGATGCGCTGCTGCAACAGCACGATGCCCTCGAGCAACGCTTCCGGCCGGGGCGGGCAGCCGGGCACGTAGATGTCGACGGGGATGATCTGGTCGACACCCTTGGTCACCGAGTACGAGTCCCAGTACGGCCCGCCACAGTTGGCACACGAACCCATCGAGATCACGTACTTGGGCTCGGGCATCTGCTCGTACAGACGCTTCACCGCTGGGGCCATCTTGTCGGTCACCGTGCCGGACACGACCACGAGGTCGGCCTGGCGCGGGCTCGCCGGCAGCGGGATGACTCCGAGCCGCATCACGTCGTAGCGCGGCGACGCGAACGCCGCACCCATCTCGATCGCACAGCACGCGAGGCCCCACTGGTACACCCACATCGAATACGAGCGGCCCATGTTGAACAGCTTCGTGAGCGGGGCCGGCATCCGACCCTTGTCGACTAGACCCATCGGAGGAGTCCTCGTTTCCACGCGTAGACGAGTCCATCGAGCAGCAACACGATGAAGATCAGCATCGTGATCAGCCCGAACCACCCGTAGCGCTCGATCGAGGTCGCCCACGGGAAGATGAACACGGCCTCGACGTCGAAGATGACGAAGAGCAGCGCGAAGACGTAGTACCGGATCTGGCTCTGCGACCATCCGAGTCCGACGGGATCGACACCGGATTCGTACGCGATCAGCTTCTGCGCATTGGGGCGCGACGGCCTCACCGCGGCCGCGAGACCGAGGAGGAGACCGCCGAGCAGGATGGCGGCGAGGCCGAACCAGACGACGGTGAGGGAATCGCGGAGAAACAGCGACATCGGGCAGCGAGGCTACCAGGGGTTGTGAACGGGTTCCCTCCCGCTCGACGCACGACGCCGACGCGTTCGGCGACCGGCAGTCGCCGGACGTGCACCGAGCGGGTCGTGGGGTCGCACCACACCAAGACACACGAGACACCAGACAGCACAACAGGGAGACGTCACATGACCGACCAACTCGACACCGAGACCACCGACGAGACGACCGACGGGACCGCCGACGGCGGCCGTCGCGGCATC
>CAXBAZ010000522.1:0-3574 GCA_963973395.1 uncultured Acidimicrobiaceae bacterium | reverse complement strand
CCGAACGTGCTCGACGGCGAGGTGTACTCGATCTGGCAGATCGGCGACCAGGTCGTGATCGGTGGTTCGTTCACGCAGGTGGAGAACAGCGACATCAACGGTGGCGCCGTCTACGACCGGTCGGGCATCGCCGCCTTCGACGCCGCGACCGGTGTCGTCGACGTCGACTTCGATCCGGAGCTCGACGGCACCGTCGAGGTCGTGCTGCCGTCAGCGGACGGAACGTCGGTGTACATCGGCGGCGGGTTCAACAACGTCGACGGCACCACCCGCCGCAAGGTCGCCAAGCTCGACGTCGAGACCGGTGCACTGGTCGGCGCGTTCAACATCGGCGGGGTCAATGCGCTCGTCCGCGACCTGCGACTGGTCGACAACGACCTGATCGTGTCCGGTCTGTTCACGTCGATCGGGAGCCAGCCGCGCGCCTACCTCGCATCCGTGAACGCCACGACCGGCGTCGTGACCGGTCGCATCGACAGCGAGATCCTCGGTCAACACAACGAGGGCACCACGAAGATCATCAAGACCGAGATCACGCCCGACGGCACACGACTTCTCGTCGTCGGCAACTTCACCGAGATCGACGGGCAACCGCGCGAGCAGATCGCGATGCTCGATCTCACGCAGACCCCG
The DNA here is from genome assembly GCA_963973395.1 of uncultured Acidimicrobiaceae bacterium. Lineage (GTDB taxonomy): Bacteria > Actinomycetota > Acidimicrobiia > Acidimicrobiales > Ilumatobacteraceae > Ilumatobacter. The sequence goes on along the minus strand of CAXBAZ010000522.1, from coordinate 2,941 downwards.
GCGGCCGTGTCGTCGTGGAGCACCGACTTCTACACGGGCACGTGCTACCCGGTGTTCGACAGCTACCTGCGTGATCTCGACATCTCGGCGGACGGCACGTTCGCCGTCATCACCACCACGGGCGGGTATCGCGGCGCGGACTCCCCGTGCGACACCATCACCCGCTTCGAGATCGACGACGAGGTGTCCGTCGACCCGACCTGGATCAACGCCACGGGCGGCGACACGGTCTACGCCGTCGAGATTCACGACGGCGTCGCCTACGCGGGCGGACACATGCGCTGGGTCAACAACCCCTTCGCCGGCGATCGCCACGGCGCGGGCGGCATCGGACGCGAGGGCGTCGTCGCGCTCGACGTCGTCACCGGTCTCCCCTACTCCTGGGATCCCGGCCGGCCGCGCGGTGTCGGTGTCTTCGACTTCTTCGTCACCGAGCAGGGCCTGTGGGCCACGAGCGACACCGTGCGGTGGAACAACGAACTCCGGATGCGACTCGCGTTCTTCCCGTGGTCCGGCGGCTCGACGGTCACCCTGCCGCAGACCGGCGATCTGCCCGGCGACGTGTTCCAGCTCGGCACGACCAGCGGCACGACCGGCACCGTCGATCCCAGCGTGCTCTACCGGGTCAACGCCGGCGGCCCTTCCCTTCCGTCGGTGGACGACGGACCGGGTTGGGAAGCCGACACCGGTTCGACGTCGCCCTACCGGAACTCAGGGAGCAGCACCGCGTCAGCCCCGGATTCGCTGACCACGCCGATCAACCACCCCAGCGTCCCCGACTCCGACCTCGACCGGGTGCCGACGCAGGTGTGGGTCCACGAGCGCTGGGACGGCAGCACCGGCGACGAGATGCAATGGCAGTTCCCGGTTCCGAACAATGTCCCCGTCGAAGTGCGCTTGTACATGGCAAACCGGTGCACCTGCACCAACGAACGCGGCGAGCGGATCTTCGACATCGACATCGACGGCGACAACGTCATCGACGGTCTCGACCTCACCGATCAGTACGGACACGACGTCGGTGCGATGCGGTCGTTCGACATCGTCAGCGACGGCTCGGTCGACATCCTGTTCCGTCACGCCGGAGCCGACAACCCGCTCGTCAACGCGATCGAGATCATCCGGACCGACGTCGCGGCGGGCGGCACCTTCGGCGAGCAGGACGAGGTCACCGTCCGCGAGCAGTTCGACGGCACGACGTTTGCGGGCACGGCGACTCCGCCCGCTGAGACTCCGTGGCGCACCGTGCGATCGGCCTTCATGGCCGACGGCGCGCTGTACACCCTGCACGCCGATGGCCAGATCATGCGGCGCTCCGTCGACGGAACCGACATCTCCTCCGGCACACCGATCGACATGTGGTCCAACAACATCATGGCCGACGCGGCCACCATGACCGGCCTGTTCTACGACCCGTCGACGTCGGCGATCTACTACACGCTCGCCGGCCAGAGCTCGCTGTTCGTGCGCGACTTCGTGGCCGAGAGCGCCTCGATCGGCGCCCGTCGAACCATTGCCGGCGGCGCGATCGGCTCCCTTAACCCCACGCGCGTCAGGGGTATGTTCCTCGGGGCCGGCCAGCTCTGGTTCGCCGACGCCGCGTCGGGCAACCTGATGAAGATGCCGTACTCCGACGGCGTCGTGTCCGGCACCCCGACCGTCGGCGAGGCCTCGGTCGACTGGCGCGGCCGCGCTCTGTTCCGCACCACGACGTCGGTGCCGAACACCCCGCCGACCGCCGACTTCACGGTCACGTGCACCGACGCCGTCTGCGACGCCGACGGGTCGATCAGCACCGATGCCGACGGCACCATCGAGACCTACGCATGGGACTTCGACGACGGCACGACAGCGACCGGCGCCAACCCGGAGCACACCTACACCGAGTCGGGTACGTACACGATCACGCTCACCGTCACCGATGACGGTGGCGCCACCGATCAGCACCAGGAGAACGTCAACGTCGACGTTCCCGTCGTGGCGCCCAACGATGCGCCGACGGCGAGCTTCACCGCCGACTGCACCCTGCTCGAGTGCACCTTCGATGCGACCGCCAGCACCGACGCCGACGGAACGATCATCGAGTACACCTGGGACTTCGGGGACGGCGAGACCAGCTCCGGCCCGACGCCGCCGACCCACACCTACCAGTCGGCCGACACGTACACCGTGACGCTGACGGTGACCGACGACGACGGCGCCTCGTCCGAGATCGACCAGGACGTCATCGTGTCCGGCAACGCGGCACCGACCGCATCGTTCACGTCGTCGTGCACAGCGCTGTCATGCACCTTCAACAGCGCGGCGTCCAGCGACCCCGACGGAACGATCACGTCGCGCAGCTGGAACTTCGGTGACGGCAACTCGGCAACCGGCGCTGCCCCGAGCCACACGTACACGTCGTCGGGCACCTTCTCGGTCCGTCTGACGGTGACCGACGACGAAGGTGCAACGTCCGAGACCGAACAGGTCATCGAGGTCGTCGGCGCCAACGCGGCGCCGACGGCGTCGTTCACGTCGTCGTGCAACGCGCTGACGTGCAACTTCGACAGCTCGACCTCCAGTGACGTCGACGGCACCATCGAGGCGCGCAGCTGGAACTTCGGTGACGGCACCTCGGCAACCGGCGCCTCCCCCGAGCACAGCTACACATCGGCGGGCACGTACACGGTGCGGTTGACGGTGACCGACAATGACGGCGAGACGTCGTCCGTCTCGCGGTCGGTGACCGTCACCACGACCCCGACCCAGTTCGAGTCGTCGGCGTTGACGAGTGTGACCCCGTTCCGCCTGTTCGACACCCGCCGCGGCGAACCCGCCCCCGGCCCCAAGGGCATCGTCGGCGCCGACACCTCGATCGACGTCGCCGTCGCCGGTGTCGGCACCATCCCCGACGACGCCACCGCCGTCGCCGTCAACCTCACCGTCGTCGCCCTCGACG
>CAXBAZ010000521.1:0-3575 GCA_963973395.1 uncultured Acidimicrobiaceae bacterium | reverse complement strand
CTCGCCGCCGCCGTCGTTGCCGAGGATGTCTCTTGCTCGGTCGATCGCGTCGGCTTGGGTGTTGGTGACGGCGGACGCTCGGGACGCGTCAGGGTCCGCGACCTGCCACCTCCCGTCGGGACGCTGGGTTACGTGTCGCTCGTTGCGATTGCTCACGGTGACCTCCTTGGGTCATGGGTTGTTGGCTAACGGACCCATGCGCCGAATCGAGGCGGGCGGCTTGGTCGCCACCATCGTCGAGCTGACTACAGTGAAGGTTTCCTACACCTGACTGAGCGTTCCGCTCGGTTCGGACGCATGGCCCCGGTCCGTGGCGGTTCTCGCTGCTGGCCGGGGTGATGTGCAGCCGGCTGCCCGGCTGATTGCCCAATCGTAGACGAGGGGTGTCGCACGACTCGGGGATGCACTCCAGCGCTCTATGCGAGCGGATTGCTTGCTGTCTGTCGAATGCGCGCGAAGTGCTCGCACCACGCGAACCAACGTGCAAGCAGGCTGACAGCATCCGCGCGAAGTGGCTCGCAAACTACTACGGTGTGATTTATGACAGCAGCACGCAAGACGAAGCAGCGGACGGCCACTGCCATCCGCTTTCCCGAGGAGTTGCACGACCAATTGGTCCATGCCGCAGAGGAGCGAGACCTGTCGGTGAACTACTTGGTCGTCAAGGCGGTGCAGGACTTTCTCCCGCGTCTAGTCCCCGCCGAGGAATTCACGCTGACACGCGCCTCCTGAAGGACTGCGCCACCGCTGCTGAGCACGCGACCGCTCAGTCGCCCGCCAGATAGCGGCTGGTGCTGATGTCGAGGCAATCGGTGCGGCCGTGTCCGAGGTAGTCGTCGTTGCCAGGGTCGAGCATCAGGTTGTCCCAGTCACGCTCGTTCACCCCGTCGCCCGCCCAGATGATGTCGCGGCGGTCGTCGGTGACGTGGTTGGTGCCGTCGTTGTGGGGAGCGCAGTCTGGTGCTCCGCCGAGCAGGTGAGTCAGTTCGTGGGCGAACAAGTAGGCGAGCCCCGACGGGAATGGCCGGTCGGGCTCGGGCGTGATGGTCCCGCCGCAGTTGCCGAGTGGGATGACGACGGCCACCGTTTCGCCCCCTGATGTCGAGCCGCACGCGTAGGGGTCACCGACGGCACCGTCGAAGACGATCAGCGGGACGTGGACTCGCAGGGCTTCGGGGAGCATCGCCATGACGGCGTCGTGGAGTGCCTCGTTCGGGTCGTCAGCAACTGCGAGATCGGCTTCGGTGATCTCGAGTTGCATCGGGTAGATCGGCAAGCTCGGTTGCTCGGGGATGATGACGTCAGGGTGCCGACCGCCGAGTTGCGCGTCGAACCAGCCGAGGGCGTCCGTGAGGTCGTTCGCCAGCGGTTCAAGCAGGGCGCCGCTGATCGGCCTGTCGGCAGGGATCGCGTAGATCGGGATGAGCTGGTCGCCGTAGCCGACCGGTGGAACTGTGGTCGGTGGGAGAGTCCACACGATCGGCTCAACGGTCGGTGGCGGGAAGGGCCGTGTCGGCTCCGACGTCGCTGGGGCGAATGCGGTGGCGACCGGGCTGGTAGGAGCGGGCGGTGCGAGACGGGTGGGCACCGTGGTGGGTGGCGCCGCGTCGGCCTTGCCGAAGTAGTCGATGGCCAACTTCGGCACAACGAGTAGGAAGCCGACGAAGCCGAGCGTCAGGAACACGCGTGCGGCCTTCACCGCCTCGGATGCCACTGAGCTACCTCACCCGTAGGGCTGGCCGACTGACTCGTACAACGCCGACACCTGGGCGCCGTCGAATGCCAGCACCGCTGCGCGTACTGCGGTGTCTTGGAGGTCGAGCACGCGTAGGCCGGTGTCTGTGTCGCTGATCGACTCGATGCGCACGTACTCGCTGCCGTGTTGTTCGGCGAATGCGGTGAGGCCGACCAGTTTGGGGCGGGCGTCTGCAAGGTGGTCGCCGTGCGGGTCGACGATCGACACACCGAGCGAGTCGTCGGGGCGGCGTGAGACGAACAGGAAGTCGACCTGGAGCGAGGCCCACTCGCCGTCGTCGGTCTGGTAGCCGATGCGGTGGGCGGCGACCCCGGCGCGTGAGGGGTTGCGGTACCAGGCGACCGTTTCGGGGCGTGCCAGTTCGGTTTCGACGACGGTGGTTTCCCAGGCGTTGAGCTTGGCGGGGTAGTGGCTGTTTCCGTCGGCGAACAGGTGCCGGTCGAAGGTGGGCAGGGTGGACGCATGGCTGGCGTTGCCGTCACGGGTCGCGGCGCGCAGCACGGTCGGCAACTCGACCCACGCCGGCTCGGAGCTCGTGGTCTGGGCAGTGACGCGGGCGAACGCGTCCTTGGTGGCGCCGGTGGTGTGCTTGATCTGCACGCGGAACTTGGCGAGCTGCTCCTTCACCCATTGGTCAGCGAGCGCGTTGAGCGAGTCGACCACGCCGGGTACCCGCACGAGGGCGGCGGTGCGCAGTTGTTCCTCGAAGATGTCGACGCCGGGTTGTTGGGCGCGGTGGGCGAGGTAGTCCTTGGCGACGCCTTCCTTCACCGAGGCGATGATCCGGCGCGTGTCGCGGTTGATGTCGGCCACCGCGACGGCGATCGACTTCTGCTCGGTCGAGACGGTGCCGTCGGTGTGTTGGACGGTGTGGCGGCCCTGCATCTCCTCGATATCGGCCACGCCGGCATCGACCGCCGACGCGTGCTCGACCGCAAGACCCGCCAATCGGGCGTTGAGCTTGGCGGTCAGCTCGGCACCGGCGCCAGCGAGCATCGCTTGGCCCGACGAGGCGTCGGTGAGCAGCTTCACAAGCGCCTTGGCGCGCTTGATCGGGTTGGCGAGCGGATCGGGCGCCGGGACACACGGCGCGTTCTTGATCGCCTCGAACACGTCCGGGTCGAGCTTGGGGTTGCGGTCGAACGACGCCGCGTGGACCACGACCTCGGTCGCTGCGCCGGCTTCGCCGGGCTCGTTCAGCTCCTCGACTATCGCCGCCACCGCGGTGGTCTTGAACTTCGGGAGGTAGCACCACACGGAGTTGAGGGCGTCGTTGGTGGTGATCCGCCGGGCCAGCGGTTGGCGGATCATGCGACCGATCACCTGGGCGATGTGCGTGGCGTCACTGGCAGGTCTCTCGCTGTAGAGCACCTCGGCGCGGGGGCAGTCCCACCCGGTCGAGATCGCCTCCTTGGCCAGCACCACCCGGACGTGCGGATCGTCCTGAATCGTCTCCGGCGCGACATACCGCACCATCCGCAAACCGAACACCAAGTCGGTGTGCTCACCGAACACGTTGACCAGCGCGTACTTGTCGAGCCCCGGCCACTCCTGCTCGACTACCGACACCAACTCGTGCAACTCGGCCTCAGACGGCTTGTCGGGCACCTGCACCACCAGCACCGGGGCGACGTGAGGCTCGTGCTCGGCCGCCGCATACTCGGCCCACAAGGTGTCGAACTCGCGGGTCTTGGCGATCGCCTGCCGCAACAAGGTGACGCTGAACGTGCCCGACTCGTCGGGCTCGAACAACTCGATCCTGTCCTTCACCAAGCCGCTCGCGCGCACCCGGTCGATCGACACCTCGACCGCCGGGGAC
>CAXBAZ010000520.1:0-3583 GCA_963973395.1 uncultured Acidimicrobiaceae bacterium | reverse complement strand
CCCGCCACCGGGTCGGACCGTACGGCCTCGTCGGCGACCCGTGGGCCGACTGGGGCGAGTTCGCCGGCGACGAGTCCACCGAGGAGGCGACCGCCGACGCGGCCGAGGCCGCCGGCGAACCGACGAGCGTCGGCGACGACAGTGACAACGGCGACAGCGGTACGGGGGGCGACGGTGCGTACACGTCGACCAACGTGCAGGAGCTCGGCGTCGACGAGCCCGACATCGTCAAGACCGACGGCATGCGCATCCTGACGATCACCGAGAATCGCCTCAGCCACATCGACGTGACGGGCGAACCGACGCTCACCGACACGCTCGTGATCCCCGAAGGCTGGGGTCACGAGCTCTTCATCCGCGGCGACCGGGCACTGCTGTTCACGAACGGCGGGGAGTGGGGGAACCCGATGCCGGTCGAGGAGACCGTCGTCGCCGGCGACGCCACCTCCGACATCGCCCTCGCTCAGACCGGTCCGGCCACGCTGATCGTGGATGTCGACCTCAGCGATCCGGCCGAGCTCCGGATCGTCGCCACGATGCGCATCGAGGGGCAGTACCTGAGCGCACGCGCGATCGACGACCGGGTCCGCCTCGCAGTGACCAGCCTGCCGACCCGGCTGCCGTGGCTGTATCCCCAGAACGAGAACGGTGAGGCACGTGCGGAGGAGGCCAACCGGGAGATCATCGACGAGTCGACGCTCGACGACTGGCTGCCCGGCTACGTACTCGACGCGAACGGGTCGAGTACCTCGGGCACCCTGCTCTCGTGCGGGCGGGCGCACCGTCCCGCCGAGTTCTCGGGGTTCGACATGGTGTCGATCGTCGACCTCGACCTCGGTGCCGGGCTCGCCGGGGCCGCCGACCGGATCGAAGCGGTCGGCGTGCTGGCGGCCGGCCAGACGGTGTACTCGTCGACCGATCGGATGTACGTCGCCACCACGAAATGGGCCGGCGTCGACACCCTCGACGACCGGGAACGGGTCGCCGAGTGGAACGAAGAGTACGAGACCGACCTCCACGCGTTCGCGATCGCTGCCGGCGAGCCGACCCGCTACGTCGCCTCGGGGACGATCGACGGGAGCCTGCTCAACCAGTTCTCGCTTGACGAGCACGAGGGCTACCTCCGGGCGATCACGACCGACGGATCGCCGTGGAGCCAGAACGGCGAGAGCGAGACACATCTCGTCGTGTTCCAGGAACAGGGCGATCGGCTGGTTGCCGTCGGTCAGGTCGGCGGTCTCGGTCGCGGCGAGCAGCTCTACTCCGCCCGCCTCATGGGCGACGTCGGCTTCGCCGTCACGTTCCGTCAGATCGATCCGTTCTACGTGCTCGACCTGAGCGACCCGACGAACCCGCGGGTCACCGGAGAACTCAAGATCCCCGGCTTCTCGACCTACCTGCACCCCGTCGGTGACGACCGTGTGCTCGGCGTCGGGCAGGCGGCCACCGACGATGGCCGCACGACCGGGCTCAAGCTGAGCCTGTTCGACGTGTCCGATCCCGCCGCCCCGCGCGAGATGGCGGTCTGGACCGCCCCGGACAGCACCTCACCCGTCGAGTACGACCACCGGGCGTTCCAGATGATCGGATCCACCGCGATCGTGCCCGTCCAGGGCTGGCACGGCGACTTCAACGGCGCCGTCCTCGTCGACCTCGCGAACGGCATCACCGAGATCGGTCGGTTGTCCCACACGTCGATCGACGGTCAACCGTCGTCGGACTGCCGTGAGATCACCGGCGCCGACCTGACCCCGGAGGAGTCGGAGCTGTCGTGGATGGTGCAAGAGGGATACGGCCGTGTGCAACTCTGCGAGCCGCAGGCAGCCGGCGGCTGGGGTGGCTGGTACTGCGACGTGATCCCGATCGACCAGATCGGAGCCTGGTACGGGACGACCGCTGCCGACGATCTGGCCGCGCTCGGCGCCGGCGTCGACGACCGGCTCGAGACGTGCTGGCCGGACGACGGGTACCAGGAAGCGATCCAGCGGAGCCTCGTGATCGACGACACGCTCTGGACGTTCACACCATCGGCGGCACAGGCCAACGCGCTCGACGGCCTCGCCGTGCTCACGCACCTCTCATTGCGCTGACGGATCGCCCGAGCCGTTCGCACCACCGGGGTCGGCGGCGAGCGCGGCGACTTCGGCGACACCGTCACCCAACCGGTCCCAGATGCGATCGGCGGCGTCGACCACCGACGCCGCGCCGTCGAAGACACCCGCGGCGTCGATCTCGGCGACCACCGACGCCACGGTGGGGAGCACCGATGTCCACGCCGAGCCGAGCGTCGGATGGTCGGCCATGTGGCGGGTGGGCCCGAGCAGCGCGAACACGGCCCACTCGTCGACGGCGCGCTGTTCGATCACCGGCCACCGGTGGGACAGGTACGGCGTGAGATCCCGCATCCGTTCGACACCGCGGAACAGTGGATCGGGCGCCAGCACCTGTACCCACTCGACGGAACTGAGGCGGATCGCACCGAGGCACTGCACGCACGGCTGCAGGGTCGTGTGCAGCTGCACCGCATCGTGGGCCCGGTACGGCAGCTTGGCGAGCACGTTCATCTCGGCGTGTGCCAGCGACGTGCCGGCGAGCACGTCGTCTCCCGGATCGGTCTCGAGAATCCGGTTCCGGCCGACGGCCAGCAGCTCGCCGTCGAGGCTCGCCGCCGCACCGATCCCGAGGCTCCCCGCGCGTGCCGACGCCCAGGCCTGCTCGAGCGCGGCGCGCATGCCCACATCGAGTCCTGCGAACGACGTGGCTGCCATCGTGGCAGGGTAGATCACACGATCGCGTGGCAGCATGGCGACATGGCCGAGGCATTGCGTGATCTGATCGAGTTGCTGGACCTCGAGCCGATCGAGGTCAACATCTTCCGTGGTGTACAGCCCGACGAGGACCGCCAGCGTGTGTTCGGCGGTCAGGTCGCCGGCCAGGCGCTCGTGGCCGCAGCCCGAACGGTCGACGAACCGGGCCGCCACGTCCACTCGCTCCACGCCTACTTCCTGCGCCCGGGGGATCCGAGCGTGCCGATCCTCTACGAGGTCGACCGACTGCGGGACGGTCGCAGCTTCACCACCCGCCGTGTGGTCGCGATCCAGCACGGCCGCCCGATCTTCAACCTGCAGGCGAGCTTCCACGACCCGGAACCGGGGCTCGACTTCCAGCCGACCGCGCCCGTCGACGTGCCGGCGCCGGAGTCGCTCCCCGACTACAAGACCCGGCTCGAACCACACCGGGCACGGGTCGGCAACTGGTTGGACCGACCGCGCCCGATCGACACCCGCTTCGTCCCACCCGACCCGGCGTTCGAGCCGGGTGTCAAGACCGACGGCCAACTGGTGTGGATGCGCGCCGACGGCGAACTGCCCGACGATCCAGTACTCCACGCCTGCATCGTCACGTACGCCAGCGACATGTCCCTGCTCGACACCGCGCTGCGTCCCTTCGGCAAGTCGTCGATGACCGACGACCTCATGATGGCGAGCCTCGACCACGCGATGTGGTTCCACCGCCCGTTCCGTGCCGACGAGTGGCTGCTGTACCAGCAGACCGCCCTGTCGAGTTCGTCGGCGCGTGGTCA
>CAXBAZ010000519.1:0-3592 GCA_963973395.1 uncultured Acidimicrobiaceae bacterium | reverse complement strand
GTCGTGAACTTCCCCACCGGGGACGAGCGGATCTTCTCCGTCGCGGGCCAGACCGAACGGGCACTCGCCGACGGGGCGACCGAGATCGATCTGGTACTCCCGTACCGTGCGTTCCTGGCCGGCCGGATCGGTCATGCCGCCGCGATGGTCGGTGCCGTCCGTGCGACCACCGGTGGACGCGCCCGCCTCAAGGTGATCCTGGAGACCGGCGAGCTGCCGGATCTCGACGCGGTCAGGGCGGCGGCCGAGCTCGCGGTGGCGGAGGGTGCCGACTTCATCAAGACGTCGACCGGCAAGGCGGCGGTCTCGGCGACGCCCGACGCGGTGACGACGATGCTGCAGGTGATCGCGGCTGCCGACCGCCCCGTCGGCATCAAGCCGTCCGGCGGCATCTCCGGCGCCGACGACGCCGAGCGGTACATCGGCCTGGCCGAGGCGGCGATGGGTTCCGGCTGGGTCGGCCCGGCGACGTTCAGGTTCGGCGCGAGCAGTCTCCTGGCCGCGCTCCTCGACGCGGCGGGTCTCGACGACGAGGAACCGCCGACGCCGACCGGCTACTGAAACGCGGGCGAGCGCGCGTCAGTCGCCGGGCAGCGAGAACTCGCCTCGCAGCCGTGCATCGGTCGACGACGACGGGTCGTCGTCGACCGGCTCGAGGGTGATCCAGATGTGACGGAACCGGGGGTCGGTGACGCCGGCCCAGAGTTCGATCTCACCGTCGCCACCTCGGAGATGGAACGTCCCGGCGCTCACGCCGATCGTGTCGTCCCCGACCCACGCCTCGTACATGTATCCGTCCGGCGCGCCGGGCAGACCCTCGGTGTCGAGCAGGATCTTCAAGCCAGCGGGCGTCGCCGAGATGACGGCGTCGCCCGATGCTCCGGGCTCGGCCTCGGTGCCTTCGAGTGCGAACGCCACATCGTCGGTCGAACCCCGCGTCATCACGACGATCCCGACGACCACGACGACGACGGCCGCCGCAGCGCCGAGGATCCGGCTGCGTGACCACATCTCCCGGGCCCGTCGCTCGGCCCTGGAGGCCGACGCAGGCCGCGTCGCGAGCGGCGATTCGCCCGCTTCCGACGTGCCCGCCTCCGATGTGCCCGCTTCCGACGTGCCCGCCTCCGACGTGATGGCTGCGATCACGGCGTGTTCGAGATCGCGCGGCGGGTCGTCCCACGTGTCGGCGCGGGTCAGCAACGCTGCGAGTGCGGCGAGGTCGTCGTCGCTCGGATCGTCGAGCGAATCCAGGTGCTCGGTCATGTCGGGTCCTCGGTGTGCACTACGTGGTCGGTGGCGTCGTGGTTCGCGGTCAGATGGACGAGCGCGGCGGTCAGCCGCTTGTGTGCACGCCCCGACCGTGACTTCACGGTGCCGAGAGGGATCTGCAGGCGCTCGGCGATCGCTTCGTGCGTGTGGCCCTCGAAGTGGGAGAGGTACACGACCTCACGTTCACCGGCGGGCAACGCGTCGACCGCCCTCCGCACCTCGAATCGCTCCCAGGTGCGCTCGAAACTGTCGGGCTGGACGCCGACGTCGGTCTCCGGAGCGTGACCACCGCGCGTCGGATTCGACTCGGACCGCACCATGTCGATCGCCGTGTGGCGGGCGATCGAGTACAGCCACGGTGCGAGCTGACGGTTGCCCTCGAACGTTCGGGCGGCGCGCCACGCCTTCACGAACGTCTGCTGCACGACGTCGGCCGCGAGTTCGCGGTCGCGGACGATCGAGCGGGCGACGGTGTGCACCGCCCCGGCATGTTCGCGGTAGATCGCGCGGACCGCGTCGGGGTCGCCGGCGCGAAACCGTTCGATCAGGTCGGACATCGGCGCCATGTTGCCACGTCGGCCCCGGATCCCCGGCCGACGGTGGCGGCCCGCCGCGGTCAGTTCCCGGCCGACCGGAAGTACTTCGTGTCGGCGTGGACGGCCTCGACGGCGCCGCCGGCGTCCTTCCAGCCGTTGAACCCGACCGTGAGGTGGGCGACGTTCGTGTACCCGAGGTCTTGGAGGACGTCGGTCGCCAACGCCGACCGGTGGCCCCCGGCGCAGTGCAGGACGTACCGGCCGTCGAACGCGAGCCCGTCGCGGTAGTACGGCGACTCGGGATCGAACCAGAACTCGAGCATGCCGCGCGGCATCGACTTGGCGCCCGGGATCGCCCCCTTGTCCCAGCGCTCGCGCACGTCACGGATGTCGACGACGGTGACGTCGCCGCTCTCGATCTCGGCCTGTAGTTCGGCAACCGACAGCTCCTCGATCCTGCCCTTCGCCTCTGCGACCATGTCGTTCACCGTTCGTCGGGTCGCCATCACGCCACCGCCAGCCCGGACTTCTCCAGGATGTGGATGCCGCACGCCGACCCGAGGCCGATCACGTGGGCGAGCCCGACCTTGGCGCCTTCGATCTGGCGCGGCCCGCCCTCGCCCCTGACGTGCTGGGCGACCTCCCAGATGTTGGCGATGCCGGTGGCCGAGATGGGGTGGCCCTTCGACTGGAGCCCGCCCGACACGTTGACCGGCATCCGACCGTCTCGCCACGGTGCGCCCGACTCGAAGAAGTCGACGGCGCCACCTTCGTCGCACAGCATCAGGTTGTCGTAGTGCACCAGTTCGGCGGTCGCGAAGCAGTCGTGGAGTTCGACGAGGTCGAGGTCGTCGGGCCCGACGCCGGCCTGTTCGTACGCGAGTGCAGCCGCGTTGCGCGTCAACGTGTTGACGTCGGGCAGCACCTGGCACGCCTCCTGCCACGGGTCGGTCGTCAGGATCGAGGCGCTGACCTTGACCGCCCGCCGCTGCTGCTCGAGCGACAGCGTCTTCAGCTTCTCGCCGTTCGTGACCACCGCGGCCGCGGCACCGTCGCAGTTCGCCGAACACATCGGCCGAGTGTTCGGGTAGGCGATCATCACGTCACCCATGATCTGCTCGAGTGACATCGCCTTGGAGTAGGCGGCGAGGGGGTTGAGTGTCGAGTGCGAGTGGTTCTTCTCGCTGATCTTGGCGAACAGTTCGAAGCTCGTTCCGCCGTACTTGTGCCCGTACTCCATTCCCACCTGCGCGAACACGCCGGGCATCGCCTCGGTGCCGATGCGGCCGTCGACCGGTCCCACGGCGCCGTACCGGCCCTCACGCTCCCACTCGGCGCCATCGTTCTTGGCGACACCGCCGCCGCCGAGCAGGCCGACCCCCGCCAGCTTCTCCACGCCGACCGCGAGCCCCATGTCGACCTCGCCGGCCTTGATCGCCATGATCGCCGTGCGGAGCGCGGTGGCACCCGTGGCGCACGCGTTCGACACGTTGTAGGCGGGGATGCCGGTCTGGCCGACCTGCTTCTGCAGCTGCTGGGCGATGCCGCCCCGCCCCATCAGGTTGCCGGCGGCCAGCACGCCGATGTCGGCCATCGTGACGCCGGCATCGCCGAGCGCACCGATGATCGCCTCGGCGCCGAGGTCGACGACGTCCTGATCGTGGTGTTTGCCGAACTTGGTCATGTGGATCCCGAGGATCCAGATGTCGTCACTGGCGCTCATGGTTGCTCCCTACTGATTGGTCTCGCCTCCGGTCGGGTCGGCGGGTGCGAAGGTCGGGTCGGCG
>CAXBAZ010000518.1:0-3596 GCA_963973395.1 uncultured Acidimicrobiaceae bacterium | reverse complement strand
GCCAGGGACGCGAGTGCGTCCCGCGACGAACTGTCGGGCTCGACGATCACGATCACATCACTGGGGGCGATCGGCGGATTGGTCACGACGCCGATCCTGAACGCACCCGAGGTGGCGATCGTCGGTGTCAACAAGATGGAAGTGCGGCCTGTCTGGCGCGATGGCGCCTTCCAGCCGCGCACGGTGATCAACCTGTCGTCGAGCTTCGATCACCGCATGGTCGACGGCTGGGACGCGGCCCGGTTCGTCCAGCGTCTCAAGACGCTGCTCGAGACCCCCGCCCTGCTCTTCATCGACTGACTGCCGAGGTCGGTCGCCTGCGAGCCGGGCCGGCGCGAGGCGAGCCCCGGCGACCCACGGCCCGGAGGTCTCCGATGAGGCGGGTCGCAGCGGGCGCTGTGTGCCGGTTCGGTTCGGTCAGGTTCCGAAGCTCGCCGCTCGGGATCAACCCAACACCTGCTCGAGATCACCAGCGGGGGAGCGGCTCTCCTCGGCGCTCCACACATCCCAATACGCTCCCAGACGCTTCCTGAACTGCTTCGGCGGTTCGGCGTACAGGCGACGGCCGAGAGCGATCGCCCGGTGCTCGAGCTCGACTCGGATGCCGTCGATCACCACGAGCAGGTCGGTCGTATCGCCGAGGTGCTCGTCAGGACCACTCCTGAACCATTCGCCGAGCACGACCAGGTCGTGCGCGTCACCGAGTGCGTCGGTCAGGTCGTGGAAGCCTCGCTCCATCGGTGCCACGATGGACGGCGCCGACGGGGTGAGCAGATCGAGGTGGTAGCGGGTGTACTTGGCGCGCTTGCGCCACTCGTGGAAGTTCGCGCCGGTCGGGGCGTCGCCGGCCACGTCGAGGGCGTCGCGTCCACGACGATACGTCTTCGCGACTCCTGATCCGATCGCATCGAAGCCGGAGTCCCCGAGCTCGACACCGTCGATGGCGTCGTCCAGCTCCGTGAGCAGCTTGCGCGCCCTCGTGACTGCGGCGTTCTCGACGGCCGCCTCGCTTTCCAGCGCCCGGCCCCTGTCCGTCAGCGCGGTACGGACGCTGCGTCGCGTGTCCGACGCCACGCTCGACGCCAGCGCGAGTTCCATCACACGATCGAACGTCTCTGCCATCGCGGTCGCATCACGGTAGGGCGCCAGTTCGCGCCCGGCATCGCGCGCCAGCTCGTTGATCTTCGAGTAGCGCTCGCCGGACATCGCCGGCCGGACGAGTCGCGCCACCCCTCGGATCTTCTTGCATCGCTTCCGCGCCGAATAGATCGCCTCCGCGGGTTCATCGTCGACGGTGCCGAGAGCCTTCAGCGCCTTCTTCAATTGTTCCGACATGATTCGACGAACGTCGTCCTCGACCGCCACGTGATGTTCCAGCGCGTATCCCATACACGATCGTTTCCGACTCGATCCCGGCGCAAACGGGTACCGCTCGCCACCGGTCGCCGAACAGGGGCGCCGGTCTGCTCGTTCCCGACGTCGAGCGCTGTCTGTCGAAGCTGCACGACTGCAGGGTCGTGCCGGCGGTCAGGATTCGAGGGCGCCGAGCGTGGTGTCGAGCTGCAGCTCGCGGCCGTCGCGTTGCACGGTCACGGAGACCACGTCGTCGGGACGTCGCTCGGCGATCGCCACCCCGAGCTCGGACGGGTCGGTGATCGGATCGTCCTCGACGGCCACGATCACATCTCCCGCCTCGATGCCGGCCTCGGCGGCGGCCGAACCGGGTTCGACCGCCATCACCTCGGCACCCGAACCGTCGGCGGCCGGGCGGGTGCTCACACCGAGCAGGGCGTGGCGTGGAACCTCGCCGCCACGGAGCTGGTCGATCAGCTCTTGGGCCGAGGCGATCGAGATCGCGAACCCGATGTTCTGGCCATGGCCTGCCACGGCGGTGTTGATGCCGACGACCCGACCCTGGAGGTCGAGCAGCGGCCCGCCGGAGTTGCCGGGGTTGATCGCCGTGTCGGTCTGGAGCAGGGCGACGAGCGATCCGCCGGGCACGGAGATCGAGCGGTCCTTCGCCGAGACGATGCCGCTGGTGACCGTCGGCTCGGCGCCGAGGTCGAGGGCGTTGCCGATCGCCACGACCGGGTCGCCGACCCGCAGCGCATCGGAATCACCGAGCGGGAGCGGCTGGAGGTCGGTGCGGTCGACCTTGAGCACCGCCAGGTCGGAGCGAGGGTCGGCGGCGACGAGCTCGGCGTCGATCGTCTCTCCGCCGTCGAAGCTCACCGCGATGTCACCCGAACCGTCGACGACGTGGGCGTTCGTGACGATGTAGCCGTCGGCGCTCAACACGAAGCCACTGCCGGCCGACTGACCCTCGACCGGGCGTCCGAGCGGATCGGTCTGGACCATCGTGGTATGGATCGCCACGATCGACGGGCGTGCACCGACGACGAGGTCGTGGATGCTCGCAGGCGTCGCGGTGCTCGCGTCGTCGACGACGGTGGACACGTCACCCGAGTCGACATTCGGCTCCCCGACGACAGCGGGAGCGGCGTTCGGCTGCGCCACGCTCGTCGCATCGTCGTCGAGGACGATGGTGGCGGAACCGAACGCCACGCCGGTGACGGCGATGCCGGCGAGCAGTCCCGACGCGAACCGGCGCGATCCGGGCCGACCGCTCTCCCGTCGATCCGGTCCGGGGGGAGGGGGTGGCGGCAACGGGGCCCCGACGGGCGGTTGCCCGCCGTGGCCGGTGCTCGTCGAACGTGTGATGGGGTCGGGATGCATGGGGGTTCCTTTCGATGGGAACGAACGGATGGTCGGCCGCGCCCGCTTCCCCTCAATGGGGCGGAGGTCGTCGAACGTGGTGTCGATGTCGCTACCCGAGGGTCGGTCCGGCGCGGTCATGGTGCCCAGGATGCCGACCGGACCGACAGCGCCCGGTCAGTGCCGGGTAAGCGTCAGGTGAACGTTCCCTGCTACGTCACTCGGCACTCGCCACCCGGGGATCGGGTGCGGTGTCGAGGGCTGCGGGGAGTGTGTGGCGAAAGGTCGTGGTCGGAGTGTCGAGCAGATCGAGTCGGCCGCCTGCGGATTCCGCGAGTGTGCGGGCGAGCCGGAGGCCGATGCCGTGGGACGAGTCGCTGTCGGTGTCGGCGAAGACATCGGTCGCCGACGGGGTGGTGCCGGCGTCGGCGACCTCGACGACGGCACGGTCCCCGAGCCGTGCGCACCGCACCGTCACCGGACCCCGGCCGTGTTTCAGTGCATTGTCGATCAGCACGTCGAGGACGTGGCCGACCGCGGCGGAGTCGCACCACGCGGCCACCGGCTCGATGGTCAACCCGAGCTCACGTCCGGCATCGGCCGCCGGCCGCCGCCAACGCTCAGCGGCCTCGGTCACGACCGGTGCGAGGTCGCACCGGCCCGACGACCGGTCTGCGTGGCGCGCCAGCGCCAGCAGGCTGGTGATCGTCGACTCCAACCGATCGAGCTGACCGAGACTCTCCTCGAGCACGGTGTGCGGATCGGCCCGGGGTGCGACGAGCTCGGCCTCGACGGCGACTCGCATGGCGGCGACCGGCGTGCGGAGTTGGTGGGACACGTGCGACGAGAACGACCGCTCGCGCCGCAGCAACTCCTCGATG
>CAXBAZ010000517.1:0-3596 GCA_963973395.1 uncultured Acidimicrobiaceae bacterium | reverse complement strand
CACGCCGAATGCATCGCGTAGAGCGCACCCACGCCGAGACGGATCACGCCGGCGCCGAGCGGCACCCCGATCCGGGCGGGATCGAAGGTGGCGAACCGGACTCCGGGCGACGGCTGAGCACGCGGTCTCGCCCGGGTTCAGGGGGCGGCGATGTCGACGATGTCGGGCTGGTCGGACGGGGGCAGGATCGGAGCTGCGTCGTGACGATCGAGCGCGAGGCGCCAGCAGTCGATGGTGCCGGTCGCGAAGCAGCCGCTCGTGTCGAGCAGCTCCCGCTCGGTTTCGGTGTCATCGAGCCATCCGCGCCAGGCCGACGTGCGATCGAGATCGGACAGCTCCCGTATTCGGGCCAGTATCTCGTCGTCGCGGTGGTATCTCAGGGTCAGGAAGGTGACGAAGTTGCGGTCGACGCGCGGACTGTTCAGGCGCTCCAGGATCCACGTACGCAGGTTCTCGGCGTCCGCTGCGGGCATCACGCCGTTGTCGACCAACGAATCGATGAGATCGAGATTCATGAGGATGAACCGCTCACCGTCGAAGTTGACGGCTGCGACGTCCGCCCATCCCCTGAAGTACGGGCTGTGGAAGTCCACGCGAGGATTCGCGGCGATCAAGACGTTCGGCGCCCGCTTGGCGTGTCCGACGCGCCGGACCGGTCCTTGCATGTCCAAGCGCGCGATGTCGAGGCGCGTGAGACCGAGCAGATCGTAGACGTACACCCGCCCTTCGGATGCCTGCCCGGTGAAGGCGAGATGCCCGATCCCGCCACTGGTCACGCCGATCTCGGTGTCGAGTACCTCTGAGAGACCACGCGTCGCCGCCCCCCGGCTGACCCACGGGTCGACGGTCGAGGGGTCCCAGTCGTGGAGCGCTCGATTGCGGTGGTAGTAGGAGAGCTCCTCGTCGCTCACATCACCGTTCAATCTCGCCCGTTCGGCATCGTCGGCGGTGATCGTCCGCTGAATCGATTCGGTGTACTGCGCAGCGGCGAAGAGGACCAGCGTCGCCGCGGTCGCCATGACGAGGCGTCGCCGTGGGTCGCGGTCGAACATCGCGATGACATCGGAACCGAGCCCGGCGAAGACGGCCATGAGCAGAAGCACGGACGTCAGCAGGAACCTCGCGTGCATGAAGTCGCCGCCCACGACGACGACGTACAGCGTCATCGTGACGGCTGCCGCGAGGAACCACGAACGGGTTCCGAGCAATGCTCGGCGCAGCGGCTCGCGGGTGGAGACGAGCGGGACGATCACGACGAAGGCCGCTGCGGCGGCGACCCAGTGGAGCCCGTAGGCGACGCTGGTGTCCCGGACATATTCGAGGCCGGACTCCACGCCGTGCCCGGCATCGGTCTTCGTGTAGAAGGTGTTCGGCAGGAGCTGGCCGTAGATCGACACCCGAACGACCAGGGATGCGAGGAGCGGCAACGCGAAGAGTGCGAGCACGGTTGCGATCGATCGCCATCGACGCACCCTGACGAAATGTCGACCGACGAGCAGCACGGACAGCAGGCCCAGCTCCGGACGCACCAGGGGGAGCGCGGCCGCCATCGCTCCGACCACCCAGTCGCGGTCGGTCTCCGACCAGACGTACACGATGACGGCCATGACCGCCAACAATTGGAGCGGGGTCTCCAGACCGGAAGTCGCGAACGAGTGCAGCGGGTACCACGCCGCCATGACGGCCAGCGGAATGTTCAGGCGGGCCTGCCGACGGACGGGGGTCGACGGGGCGGGTACGGCGGCCGGCTCGTCGTCGGCGTGCCGGCCGCGTGATCGAGCGGCGAGGGACTCGACCCGGATCCAGATGGCCACGGCGACGATCGACATGACCAGGCTCAGGATCAGCACCGCCTGGCGGAGGTCCAACCACGAATCCGGTCTCATCAGGTTGAGCACCGACAGCACCGCGTACCAGGCGGGGCTCGTAAAGCCTTCGACGCGTTCACCCCGATTGAAGACCGGGCCCCAACCGTTCTCCGTGAGGTTCCTCACGTAGGCGAGGTAGATGTAGCCGTCGTCCGACAGCCACTTGTTGCGCCACGCCGACCAGGCGAACGAGACGGTGAGCAGCACCTCCAGAATGCTGACGTTCAGACTCGAGATCCAGCCACCGAACGAACGCCGGACAGTGGTGCCTTCCGCATCCGCGGTTGCTTCGCCGACGATCGCATCCTCGGCGGCCGGAGCGGCGTCGGTGTCGGTGTCGGCGGCGATATCGGTGTGGGTGTCGGCCTCGGTGTCCGGTACGGCATCGCTCGAACGCTCGGCCGGGTCGTCCGTATCGCTGGTCTGCCTCGTCATAGGTCGGCCGGAACCTATCGGCAGTCCGCAGGTTCTCGATCGCGGGCCGCCGTGCACACACCCGGATGTCGTGTCCTCATGCCGACACGACGTCGAGACCGAGGCCGAGGGCGACGCCGATCTGGGCAGGGTCGAAGGTGACGAACCGGACCGGGCCCGGGAGTCGCTCCGCGGCAGCGAAGTGGATCGCATCGGTGAGGCGAACCGGTTGGAGGCGCGAGAGCGTCGCCGCCCGGTCGAGGCAGCGCTGGTCGACGGGCACCACGTGGAGGTGGTCCCAGGTGAGACGGATCGCGTCCTCGAGGTCGGCTCGAAGGATGCTCTCGTCGGTCAGCCGATCGATCGCAGGCAAAGCTTCGGTCAGAGCCATCGCCGACGCGCACCAGACGGAGTCGCTCGCGAGGGTGTCGATCACGACGCGGCGCTGGTCGCCGGCCACGGCGAGTGCGAGGAGCGCACTCGAGTCGAGCGCCACGGTCATCCGCGGAGCTCGCGCAGCGCTCGATCGACGCGAACGGTCGCCCAGATCGCGACCGGTTCGGGAGCTCGCCACGGTCCGGTCCGTCGAGGCGGGATCAGTGCCCCGGCGGCGACGAGTCGCTCGATGTCGGGCGCCGCTTCGTCGAGCGGTGCGAGTTGAGCGACCGGTCGGCCGTGGGAGGTGATCACGGTGCGCTCCCCGGCGGCTGCCCTCCGCACCGCGCCCGCCAGATCGGATCTCAGTTCACGCACACCAGTTGTGTCCATCTGTGTACACAATCAGATTTGTGCGCTGGCCGCAACCGGTCCAGACTCACGCCCATGAACTTCGCTTTCACCGAGGAACAAGAAGAGCTCCGCTCCACCATCCGTTCGTTCATGGAGGCCAAGAGCCCCGAGTCGGCGGTCCGTGAGCAGATGGAGACCGACGACGGCTACGACGCCACCGTCTGGAAGCAAATGGGCGAGCAGATGGGTCTGCAGGGCCTGCACATCCCCGAGGAGTACGGCGGTTCGGGCTTCGGCTACGTCGAGCTCGGCATCGTGCTCGAGGAGATGGGCCGCGCGCTGCTGTGTGCGCCGTACTTCTCATCGGTCGTGCTGGCCGCGAACGCCCTCATACACTCGGGTGACGACGCCGCCAAGCAGGCGCACCTTCCCGGCATCGCCGCCGGCGAGACGATCGCCACGCTGGCGTTCACCGAGCCGTCAGGCAAGTGGGACGAGGCCGGCATCACCATGGAGGCGACCTCGTCGGGTGACGGCTTCACGCTGTCGGGCGTGGATGGGTCGTGCAGTTTTGCTTGGAGGGTT
>CAXBAZ010000516.1:0-3603 GCA_963973395.1 uncultured Acidimicrobiaceae bacterium | reverse complement strand
GGAGCCGTGTGAGTTCGTCGAGGTGGAGTCGGTCGGTCAGTGCCCGGTTGGCCGCTTCGTGGCTCCTGATCGCGATGAACAGTCGGGCGACCACGGTGCAGACGAGAGCGAGCATCGCCACCGCGCGGATCACGACGTCCGCCGGGCCGAACGGGGCCAGGGTGGCCACGAGGACGCCGGGCACGACGAGGCAGCCGCCGGTCATGGTGAGACGGAACGGGGTGTACGCGGCGCTCTGTCTCGTCGAGGTCGGCTCTTCCACGGTGACGACCACGTCGCGATGGGTGAGGCCCCCGCACAGGAACAGGTATGCAGCGGAGAAGAGTGCGATCTGGACGTGCCGGTCGACCCCCCAGATCTCCACTCCGTCGAACGCCGCGGTCGCCGCCCCGACGAGGTTCAGTCCGGCCGCGATCGTGACCAGTTGCATCGACCGGTTGTGGACGAGACCCGTGAGGAGCAGGTCGACGATGAACGTGAAGAGCAGGATCGCCAGCGGCAGGTTGATCGTGTCGATGATCGCGTCGATCGGTCGTACGTCGTGGATGAAGATCATGCGGCTGGTGACGACGATCCAGGTCGACATCGTGGCGCCGATCATCAGGGTGGCGAGGTCGATGCCGTCACGCTGGTCCAGGCGGCCGCGTCGGAGCCGGACCGCGAGTCCGAGCGGCACGATCAGCGCGAGTCCGACGCCGAACGTCGCGAGTGTGCCGACGAGCGACGTGGTGTCGGGAGCGGCGTCCCGCTCACTCGCCAGGAAGAGCACTCCGACTCCGCCGGCGGTCACCGCCGACGAGATCATCCACGGGAGGCGATGTACTCGGGCGCAGATCGCAGCGGCGGCGATGCCGCAGAGCGGGAAGACGACCCGCCAGACCGGGCCCGCGGCCGCGTTCGAGGCGATGCCGGCGATGCCGGCGACGACGAGCGCGATCGCGCCGGCTGCGTACAGCCAGGGTGCGGATCGGAGAACTCGGTTCATACGGTGGTTCCTGACGCGTCGGCGGGGAGCGGAGTCCGAGGACAACGCTGGGTGTATCGGTCCGTTTCTCAAGATTCCGTAGGAAAATCAGGGAAATCTTCCCGAACCGTGCACACGGCGATCGAACCTCGGCTACCGCGGGCGCCGCGAAGGCGCTACCGTAGGGGCGATGAGCGCCGCCGGCGTCTGCCTCACGCATGACCAGCACTGACACGTTGACGACCGTCGTGGTGCCCGGCGCACATCTGATGTCGGCGCTGCTCGGGCCGCGCGACCAGTACCTGCGCCGGATCGAAGGGCAGTTCCCTGATACCGCCGTGTCGGTCCGGGGCAACGAGATCTCGGTGCGCGGTGCCGACAGTGCCCAGGTCGGGCGCCTGTTCGAAGAGCTGGTCGGCCTGCTCGAGCGCGGTCACGAACTCGACGATCGAACGATCGATCGCTCGATCGGCATGGTCCGGTCCGACGAGCGACCGACCGAGGTGCTCACCCATCAGGTGCTCCGGGGTGCCAAGGGACGCAACGTCCGGCCCAAGACCGCCGGTCAGAAGCGCTACGTCGACGCGATCCGGTCCAACATCATCACGTTCGGTATCGGGCCGGCAGGCACCGGCAAGTCGTGGCTGGCGGTCGCGATGGCCGTCCAGGCACTCCAGGCGAAGCAGGTCCAGCGGATCATCCTGACGCGCCCTGCCGTCGAGGCCGGTGAACGTCTCGGTTTCCTGCCCGGCGACCTGATGGCGAAGATCGACCCCTACCTGCGGCCGCTCTACGACGCCCTGTACGACATGGTCGATCCCGAAGGTGCGGCGAAACTGATCGAACGGGGCACGATCGAGGTCGCGCCCCTGGCCTTCATGCGCGGTCGCACGCTGAACAACAGCTTCATCATCCTCGACGAGGCCCAGAACACCACGCCCGAGCAGATGAAGATGTTCCTGACCCGCATCGGCTTCGGATCGAAGGTCGTCGTGACCGGCGACGCGACCCAGGTCGACGTCCCCGACGGACGCTCGGGGATCAAGGGCCTGGAGCGCATCATCGGCGACGTCGACGACCTCGCCTTCGTACACCTGACGGGTGCCGACGTCGTCCGCCACCAGATCGTCGCCGACATCGTCGCCGCCTACGAAGAGAGCACCAAACCGACCGACGCCCCACGACGTCCCAAACGTCAGGGAGGAGCTGTCGCCGGTGGCTGAGCCTTCCAGTCCCACCGGCGTCGATGCGCCACTGCCGGTCCAGGTCGTCGTCGCCGACGAACAGACCGACCTCGTCATCGATGCCATGCGTTGGTCCGAACTCGCGGCGGCCGTGCTCCGCTCGGAGGGCCGCTCGGGTGAACTCACGCTCACGTTCGTCGACCGCGACGAGATCGCCGCACTCAACGAGGAGCACCTGGGTCAGGACGGCCCGACCGATGTGCTGTCGTTCCCGCTCGACGACGATCCGTCCGACGTCGCCGCCGGCCCCGTGTTGCTCGGTGACGTCGTGATCTGCCCGGCGGTGGCGGCCGAGGCCGCGTCCGGCCATGCCGGCACCGTCGACGACGAACTCGCGCTGTTGACCGTCCACGGCGTGCTCCACGTGCTGGGCCACGACCATGCCGTACCCGACGATCGGGCCGTCATGCAGGCCGCCGAGCTCGAACACCTGCGGGTCCACCACTGGAACGGCCCGGCACCGGCCGGCTTCCGCCAGGAGCACGTCGACGGATGAGCGGTACCGACATCGCCCTGCTGGCGGCGATCCTCGCGATCCTGATGGTGCTCGTCGTGCTCGCCGTGGCCGAGACCGGTCTGAACCGGATCTCGCGCGTCAAGGCGCAGGCGATGGCCGATTCGACCGAGAGCAAGTCCGCCGACGCGCTCGCCCAACTCGTCGAGCATCCCGAGCGCTTCATCAACCCGCTGCTGGTGACGGTCACCGCGCTGCAGACGGCGCAGGCGTTCCTCACCACGATCCTCGCCGACAGTCTGTTCGGTGCCTGGGGTGTGGTCGGCGCGTTCGTGATCAACGTCGTCGTGTTCTTCGTGCTCGCCGAGTCGATGCCCAAGACGTGGGCGGTGTTGCACACCGAACGGGCCGGCCTCGCCACCGCACGGTTGACCGCCCTGCTGATCGCCTTCCCGCCGCTGCGTCTGATCTCGCGCGGCCTGATCGGGCTGACCAACGTGCTCCTGCCGGGCAAGGGACTCAAACAGGGCCCGTTCGTGAGCGAGCAGGAACTGCTCGGCATCGTCGAGGCCGCAGCCCAGGACGAGGTGATCGAACACGAGGAACGTGAGCTGATCGAGAGCATCATCGAGTTCGGCGACACGATCGCACGCGAGGTGATGTTGCCGCGGCCCGACATGGTGATCATCCCCAACGACGCCACGGTCTCCACGTCGCTCGACCTCGCCATCGCGAACGGGTTCAGCCGGCTGCCGGTGTTCGGCTCCGTCGACGACGACATCATCGGGCTGGCCTACACGAAAGACCTGATCAGGGCCGAGCGTGAGGGTCGTGGTGACCTCTCCGTGCTCGACCTCGTGCGACCCGTGAGATTCATCCCGGAGAACAAGCCGGTGAGCCGCCTGATGCGTGAGATGCAGGCCGGCAAGTTCCATCTGGCG
>CAXBAZ010000515.1:0-3605 GCA_963973395.1 uncultured Acidimicrobiaceae bacterium | reverse complement strand
ACCGCCTCGTGGGCCCACCCGGTGATCCCGTGCTGTGCCCGGTCGACGACGACGACGAGTGGCGCGCCGACGTCGACGACATGGCCGAGCAGATCGAGGACGAGGACTGGCGGCCCGCACCCGTCGTGGTGACGTACCGCAACGACCAGTTGGTGCTCGAGGACGGGAACCACCGCGTCGAGGCGTTGCGCCGCGCCGGTGAGAACGAGGTCTGGGCAGTGGTCGGCTTCGAGAACACCGAGGACCGCGACAGGTTCAGTACTCGGGGGGCGTGAGACGCGCCGTCTCGTTCGGCGGGTTTGCCCGGCCGACGTGCCGGGCATCGGTGTCGCATGGCAAGCGAGTCCGATCCCGTCGACGACCCCGAGTCGGTCGCGGAAGCCGCCGGGTTGCGGTACATCAACGACGAGATGCCCGGCCTGACGCGCCGTCGCCGCGGGACCGGATTCTCGTACGTCCGGGCGGACGGCCGAGCGGTGGACGAGCGGACCCGGGCATGGATCACCGAACTGGCGATCCCGCCGGCGTGGACCGACGTGTGGATCGCTGCGCATCGGCAGAGCCACCTCCTGGCGACCGGGCGCGACGACCTGGGCCGCAAGCAGTACCTGTACCACGAGCGTTGGCGCGAGGTGCGCGACGAGCAGAAGTTCGATCGCCTCTCCGAGTTCGCGGCCGGTCTCGTCGACCTCCGCAAGCAGGTGGACGCCGATCTGCGGCGCCGCGCACTCGACGAGCGCCGCGTCGTCGCCGCCGTGATCCGCCTCCTCGACACGACCCTGATCCGGGTCGGCAACGAACGGTACGTCGCGGAGCACGAAACGTTCGGGTTGACCACCCTCCAACCCGATCACGTGAGTGCCGACCGAGCGGTTCGACACCTGTGCTTCACCGGGAAGGGCGGCACCGAATGGAGCGTGGAGGTGAACGACCGAGACGTGGTGCGGGCGATCGACGCGTGTCTCGCGCTCGACCAGCCGCAGGTGTTCGCGTTTCGCGGCGAGGGTGGTCGGGTCGTCGATGTCACCGCCGAGCAGGTGAACGACCGGCTGTGTGCGATCGCCGGATCGGCGGCAACGGCGAAGACGTTCCGTACCTGGGGCGGCACCGTGACGGCGGTCGCCACGCTGGCCGGCCGCGATCACTCGGTCGACGACGAGACAGCGGTGCTCCATGCGGTCGATGCGGCCGCCGAAGCGCTCGGCAACACACGTGCCGTGTGCCGTGCGTGCTACATCGCGCCGCGGATCCTCGCGGTTCCGCTCGTCGATCGCGTCGACGAGGCGTGGCGCTCGAGCCGGAGCGGCCGCTGGCGATCCCGTGCCGAGACCGCCACCACGAAGCTCCTGGACTGACGGGCGCTCGTCAGAACGCCTCGGGATCCTGATCGGCGGCGTTCGTGACCTCGCGCCACGACGCGGCGACGTTGCCGCCCACCGGGAATCCACCACGCTCTCGCAGCATGCGTGCGGTGTGCATCAGGTTCCAGGTCATGAACGTCGCGTTCTTGTTCGTGAACTCGCTGTCGTACCCGACGGGAACGTCGGAACCGTCGATCTCGTCGCCGTAGCTCGGCCCGGGGCCGATCTCGCCCAGCCAGCCACAATCGGCCTGGGGCGGAATCGTGTAGCCGATGTGCGACAGCGCGTAGAGCGTCTCCATGGCCACCGCCTTGACACCGTCCTCGTTGCCGGTCACCACACACCCGGCCGTCTTGCCGTAGTACAGATACTGACCGTGCTCGTTGGTGTTGCCGCTGTATGCGTAGAGCCGTTCGATCGCCAGCGTCGCCACGCTCGACTTCGTGCCGAGCCAGATCGGGGTACCGATCACCAGGATGTCGGCGGCCATGATCTCGGCGTGGATGCGGGGCCAGTCGTCCCGCTCGTCGCCGATCTCGGTGGTGTCCTCGACCATGCCGAAACCGACCTGGTGATCGAGCATGTGGATCAGCTCGACGTCGACGCCTTCCGCGCGCATGATGCCGCCGACCCGGGCCAGCAGGCGGCGGGTGTGAGATGCCTGTGCGTCGTGCACGAGCGAGCAGTTGAGCAGCACGGCCGACAGACCGGAGAACTGCGTCATGGTGACCTCGCGCGGAGCCTCAGGCCCCTCGACCGTCGATCGCGGACTGCTCGTACGGCTCGATCATGATGCACTCACCGGGGCATTCCTCGGCGGCCTCGACCGTGAGGTCGATCTTCGAATCGGGCACCCGGGCCACGCCGCGGCCGCCGTCGGGGCCGTGACCGGCACCCTCGGCACCGTCGAACACGATCGTCTCACCGAAGTGCTCGGACTCCTCCTTCACTACCCACAGTCCGTCGTCGCGAGCGACGAAGACGTCGGGGCAGATCTCCGAGCAGATGCCGTCGCCGGTGCAGAGGTCCTGGTCGATCCAGACCATGAGGGTGGTTGCCATGTCGAGGGCTCCTTGTGTTTGGATGGGTTCCGAGCGAACTCGGCGTGCTCGTCACCGTATCGGCTCGCCACGTTCGACTCGCCGACGCCAGCGCGGCACCGCGCGTTCCTCCGAAGGAGTACCCATGACCGACACGGATCAACCTGGGGCCGTGCCGTCGTCGTTCGACGCGGCCGGTCTCGTCGCCGACGTCCGAGGGGGATTCGACGATCGGATCACCCGGCCGATCGAGTGGCGCGAGGCGCAGCTCGACGCTCTCGCCCGCATGCTCGAGGATCACACCGAACGGTTCGAGGAGGCCCTTCGCGCCGATCTCGGCAAGTCCGCGATCGAGTCGTGGACGACCGAGATCGGCTTCTCGATCAACGACATCGCCCACCAGCGCGACCACCTCGCGGACTGGACCGCACCACGCAAGGTCAAGACGCCGTTGATGTTCCGTCCCGGGACGTCGCGGGTCGTTCCTCAGCCCAAGGGCGTCGCACTGATCATCGCACCGTGGAACTACCCGCTCCAGCTGCTGATCGCTCCGATGGCGGCCGCGATCGCGGCCGGCAATGCCGTGATCGCCAAGCCGTCCGAGATGTCGCCCGCCGTCTCGGAGGCGTTGGTGGAGCTGTGCGCGACCCATCTGGATCAGCGGGCCGTCCGCGTCGTGGCGGGTGGCGTCGACGAGTCGACCGCACTGCTCGAGCAGCGGTTCGACCACATCTTCTTCACCGGTGGAACGAGGGTCGGCAAGGTCGTGATGCGGGCGGCGGCGGAGCACCTGACACCGGTCACACTGGAACTCGGCGGAAAGAGTCCCGCGATCGTCGCTGCCGACGCCAACATCGGCGTGGCGGCACGACGCATCGTGTGGGGCAAGTTCACCAACTCCGGCCAGACCTGCATCGCCCCGGACTACCTGCTGGTCGAGCGGTCCGTCCGCGACCGCCTCGTCGACGAGATGGTGTCGGTCATCGGGGAGTTCTACGGCGACGATCCGCAGCGCAGTGACGACTACGGCCGGATCGTGAACGCCGACCACCACGACCGGTTGGCGCAGCTGCTCGGCGACCGACGCAGCGGCCGGATGCACACGGGCGGATCGACCGACGCTGCCGACCGGTACATCGCACCCACGGTGTTCGTCGATCCCGATCCGGACGGTCCGCTGATGCAGGAGGAGATCTTCGGCCCC
>CAXBAZ010000514.1:0-3623 GCA_963973395.1 uncultured Acidimicrobiaceae bacterium | reverse complement strand
ACGACCGGGTCGAGCAGCATGCCCTGGATCGCGGTGCCGAGCCCGACGCGGCCGAGGTGGAACCACATCGGCAGCAACCCGACGAGGAGGCCTGCGGTCAGCACCTGCCAGCCGGCGCGCCGCTGCCACACCACGAACGCGAGCACCAGTGCGAGCGCCACCCCCAGATCCGGCCGGTACGAGAGGGCCAGGCCGGTCAGACCCCCGGCCCACCACAGATCACGTGCGTGGCCGGTCGCCAGCGAGCGGACGGCGAACACGACCGACCACAATCCCAGCGCGAGCGCGCCGTGCCACGCCAACGCCGACAGCCCGATCGGGGTCAGGATCAGCATCGTGGCGACGAGCGCCGATCCGACCGCGGTCAGGTGCCCCCAGGCGCGGGCGAGTGCGTAGAGCGCGAAGATGATGCCGAGGTGTTGGAGCAGGCCGAACGTACGTTGGCTCTCGAGGGTGTCGCCCGCGAACCGGTACCACAGGGCCAGCACGTCGAGCGACGCCGGACCGTACAGGTGGAGGAAGTCCTCGTTGGGGGCCCGCCCCTGTTGCACCAGCTTGGGGAAGACGAGCATGAAGCCCTCCTCCATCGACGATCCGGTGGCGCGATACAACCCGCGCAGCGGCGCGGCCACCACCGCCAGGATCGCGACGATCGACACGACAGTGGCCCGCGACGACCGCGACGACCAGGACGACGGCGACAGCAGGCGCACGGGTCCGCCCAGCACGAACGGGGTCGGGGTGTCGGTCGAGGTCACGCCGTGACGGTAGCGACATCGGGGCCCACAACGGAGGAACCACCGGCCACCCGACCCGGCCCCCTAACCTCCGTCGTCATGTCGAACGAGCCGACGGCCGCGACCGAACTCGATGGCTACGTCGCAGACCTCATCGCCCGCGGCATCCGACGCATTCTCGTGCTCGCGTGGCGCGACCTCGACGATCGTGACGCCGGCGGATCGGAGGTGCACGCCGACGAGTTCATGCAACGCTGGGCCGACCGCGGGCTCGACGTGCTCCACCGGACCTCCGCGGCGGCCGGCCTACCGGCCACCGACACCCGCCACGGCTACCGCGTCGTTCGACGCGGCAGCCGCTACTCCGTGTTCCCCCGCACGATCGCGGCCGAACTGACCGGCCGCATGGGCCCGTACGACGCTCTGGTGGAGATCTGGAACGGCGTGCCGTGGTTCTCACCCGTGTGGTGCCGTCGGCCGCACGTGACGATGCTCCACCACGTCCACGGGCCCATGTGGGAACAGGTGCTGCCCGGACCGCTGGCGCCGGCCGGCCGGCTCCTCGAAGCCCGGCTCGCGCCCCCGTTCTACCGTCGCGGTCTCACCGTGACGCCGTCGGAGGCCACCCGCGAGGAACTGATCGAGCTGGGGTTCAGGCCCGACCGGGTGCGGGCGTTCCCGAACGGCGTCGATCCGGTCTTCCGGCCCGGCAGCGACAAGACGGCCCACCCGTCGATCGTCGCCGTGGGCCGGCTCGCCCCGGTGAAGCGGTTCGATCGTGTGATCGATGCCGCGATCGCGGCTCGGCGCCGGCTGCCGACGCTCGAACTCGACATCGTCGGTGGGGGCCCGCTCCACGACGCGTTGCAGGCGCAGATCGACGCCGCCGGTGCGCACGACTGGATCACCCTGGAGGGTCGGAAGACCCACGCGGAACTGATCGCCCTGTACCAGCGCTCGTGGCTGGTCGTGAGCGGCTCGATCGCGGAAGGCTGGGGCCTCAGCCTCACCGAGGGTGCCGCGTGCGGAACGCCCTGTGTCGCCACCGACATCCGGGGCCACCGCAGCAGCGTCCGCGACGGTTCGTCCGGCGTCCTCGTGCCGCCCGAGCGGCTGGGCGACACGATCGCCGACGTGCTGACCGACCCGGTCCGGCTGCGTTCCCTGCGCGACGGCGCACTCACCTGGGCGGCATCGCTGACCTGGGACGGATCGGCGCTCGGCATCACGTCGGCCCTGCACGACGAGGTCGTCGCAGCGCAGCGGCGGCGCGGATAGCGTTCCGCCACTGTGCGCAGCGTGATCGTGCTCCCGACGTACAACGAGCGGGAGAACATCGAGGTCTTCCTCCGATCGGTTCGCGACACCGGCGCGCCCGTCGACGTACTCGTCGTCGACGACGCCAGTCCCGACGGCACCGCCGACGCCGCCCGCGCCCTGGCCGACGAGCTCGGCGGCATCTCGGTCCTCGACCGCACGGCGAAGGACGGTCTCGGCAGCGCCTACCGGGCCGGGTTCGAGCGGGTGCTGGCCGACGACTACGACGTGATCATCTCGATGGACGCCGACCTCTCGCACGATCCGGCGGTCATCCCCGAGATGCTCGACCTCCTCGAGCGGGGCGCCGACGCGGTGATCGGGTCGCGCTATGTGCGGGGCGGGGGCACGACCGACTGGCCGACCCATCGGCGGCTGCTGTCCAAGTGGGGCAACGCGTACACCAGGACGGCGCTCCGGCTGTCGGCGAACGACTGCACGTCCGGATACCGGGCGTACCGGTCCGAGGCGCTGCGTTCGATCGAACCGACGACGACCCAGGCCGAGGGCTACGCGTTCCTGACCGAACTGGTCCGTCGACTCGACCGGGGTGGGCACACGATCGCCGAGACGCCGATCATCTTCCGCGACCGGCTGCGTGGCAAATCGAAGATGTCGGGCCGGATCGTGATCGAGTCGATGTGGCTGGTCACGACGTGGGGGGTCGCCGATCGCCTCCGACGGCTGACCGGACGCGCCTGATCCGGCGCCGCAGACCCACCAGCGCCCAGACGGCGCGACCACCCGACCACGCCCCGACCGACGAGCCGTCGACATCGCGCCATTCGCGCAACGGCACCTCGAGCAGCGGATCGGCCGATTGGTTCGGGTCGGCGAGCAATCGGGCGAGGAGTTCGACGTCGAACGACCACCGGTCCGGGAACGGATCCGCCAGCGCCGACTGGAGGGGCGTGCCGACGCGGAACACCTTGGCACCGCACTGGGTGTCGTACACCGGCACCCCGAGCGCCAGGCTCGCAGCGGTGGCGTACAGGCGACCGAGGTAGTGACGGGTCGGACGCCGCCGCACGGTGTGACCGAGCAGCGCGACCCGGCTGCCGAGCACCGCCGTGCGATGGGGTTGCGCCGCCGCGATCTCGATCAGCCTGCGCATCTCACCGACGGGCGTGGCGAGGTCGGCATCGAGGTACCCGACGATCGAGGCGCCACGCTCGATCGCCGTGAGCATGCCGATCCTGACGGCTTCGGCCTTCCCGACGTTGTGGGGGAGCGAGACGAGCTCGATGCGGCCCGGGTGGGTGTCGACCAGCCGGTTCACGACCGCCGCGGTCTCATCGGCGGACCCGTCGTCGACGAACACGAGACGGTCGACGTGCGCCGCCAACTCGACGAACGCGGCCCCGTCGAGGCGCTCGGCCTCGTCGAAACAGGGGACGACCACCCAGACGCTCACCGCGCCACTCCGTACACCCAGTGCGACAGCCCGGGGAGTCGCACGCCCGCCCGCCGGCCGGCTCGTCCGACCTGCACATCTGCGGCCAACGCCGCATTCACGGTCGCGGTGAGCAGCCGCCCTCCGTTCCAGCGGCCGACCCCGTGCTGATCGGT
>CAXBAZ010000513.1:0-3631 GCA_963973395.1 uncultured Acidimicrobiaceae bacterium | reverse complement strand
CACGCGGGAAGCCGCGCTGCGCGGCATCGCTGCGATCCGTCCGTTCGAGCCCCTTCAGAACATCGCCCGGGCGATCGAGGCGTTTGCGACGTCTCGCGGGTACGGGGTGGTGGCGGAGTACGGCGGCCACGGCATCGGCGAGACGTTCCACGCCGATCCCCACATCCATCACTGCATCGAACGCCGCGATCGTGCCGTCGCGCTGCCCGGGATGACGTTCACCGTCGAACCCATGCTGCTGTCCGGACGTCCGCAGTTCCACACCGCCCACGACGGCTGGACCGAACACGTCGACGACGACCGACCGTCCGCCCAGTTCGAGCACACCGTGATCGTCACCGACCACGGCGCGGACATCCTCACCGTCACGGCCGACGGTCGGTCCGCGGTCGGGACGCTCGCCGATCTGCACGTCGCCGGATAGCGCCGATCGCCGCTGCGCCCACGGTTCCGGCATCCGCCAACGCCGCCGACCACCGTGACAAGCTGGATGGCGATGTTCGAGCGAATCTCCGACGTGTAGGCGATGGCGGTGGCCACGGTGCCGC
The DNA here is from genome assembly GCA_963973395.1 of uncultured Acidimicrobiaceae bacterium. Taxonomy (GTDB): domain Bacteria; phylum Actinomycetota; class Acidimicrobiia; order Acidimicrobiales; family Ilumatobacteraceae; genus Ilumatobacter. Next base: position 3,083 of record CAXBAZ010000513.1, on the reverse strand, counting down.
CGACCGTGCCACCTGGCACAGAGCCCCTGGTCGCCGGTGAATCGCCCGACGACGGAACCGGCTTCGTCTCCAGCTTCGCCGACGTGGTCGGCGCGGTCGTCGACAACCTCGGCAACAACGGCTATCAGACCGGTGTCGCGCTCGTCGTCGCCACGGCGGCGGTGATCGCGATGCTGAACATCGATGTGCACCGGGCGATCATCGTGCCGGTCTCGATCGGTGCGTTCTGGGCCGGCTGGCTCGGCTGGAACACGCTGTCCGCCCAGGACAACCCGCTGTTCCCCGGCGACGTGAGCGCCACCAAGCTGTGGGATGTCGCGTTCACCGGCGACACCGGCTTCCTGCTCGTGGTGATCGTGGCGTGCGTCGCAGCCGTCTTCCTCTGGAAGAAGAGCACCGCGCTCGCGAGCCGACTGTGGTTGCTGCTCGGCGCCGTGCTCGGCGCGTCGTTCGTGTACAACCTGATCGAGGCGGTCCGGGTGGGTTGACCCGGACCGGCGACTCAGCAGCTCTGGTGGTCGTAGACGAACGTGTTGTCGGCCGGCGTCTGCAGCTGCGTGGTGAAACGTCCACCCTCGTCGCTGGGTGCACCGACGATGAGTTCGATGCCCGTGAGCTGGCCGAACGTGGCCGGGACGGCGTACGGCACCGGGAACCCGTCGCCGTCGACGTCGACGGGGTCACCGGCGAGCAGCACCGGGTTGATCAGTGCATCGGGGTTGATCGCGGCGGCCAGGGCGGCGGCATGACGATGCTCTTCGCTGCCGATCAGCATCGCCGGGGTCCGGAGCGACGTGTCGGCCAACTCGCTGACGAGCGCCTGGTAGGACGCTCCCGCGAGTGACTCGAACGCATACGCGACGTTCAGCACGTCGCGGTGCAGGTCGTCGCTGCCCTCGAACGCCGCGAGGATCGGTATGACCGCACGGTCCATGATGAACGGATTGGGGCACGTGAACTCTTCGGCGTCGGCGCGTGCGATGAGCGCTCCGAGGTCGTCGGCGTGGCGCTGGTGGTCGGAGACGAACCGTTGGACGAGTGCGAGTTCCGCTGCGCTCAGCACGTCGAGTCCGGCCGCAGCGTCGTAGACCGCGATCGCGGTGTACTCGAGCGACTGGGCCGTGCGCAGCAGCACACCGTCGTCGAGTTCGACCGCGGGCAACGTGGGGGCGGGTGCTGCCACACCGAGCCGTCCCGGATCGGAGCTCCCGCCACGGTCGCCGCCGCAGGCCGCGACGATCGCACCGAAGGACAGGACGATGCCGCTGTTGCGAAGCAGCGACCGGCGATCGAGTGAGGGGTTGGGGATGTTGCTCATGATCAGGCCTCGATCTCCAGTGCGGTGGCCGGATTGACGAACAGGGCGTCGAAGTCGTCGCCCTGCCCGGACACCGTGGCCAGCACGGTGGCGTGGCGGCTCTCCATCGCCACGAATGATGCGATCGCACCCGCGAGGCCGGCATCGTCGACCTGGCCGAGCAACTCGAGGTGGGTCGCGGCGACCACGTTCTCGAGGTCGAACGCCGCAGCGGCGGGGTCGCCCGAGTCGAATCCCTCACCGAGTTCGTCGAACGTCGCGTCGTCGCGCGACATCGTGGAGATCCCGGCGATGCCGGCCAGCAGCTGGGCGTAGGCCTCGTGCTGCTCGCGCATCGCAGCCCAGATCTCGTCGTCGGAGCCCGCCTCGATCACCGAGTCGTACAGGTCGCGTGCGACGAGCTCGAGGGCGATCGCGGAGCCGGCGAGCGCAATATCGTTGTCGGACAACCCGGGCGAGTCGGTGGTCGCCGCCACCGATCGACCGCCGGCGATGGCGATCGCGGCGCCACCGACGAGGGCGCCGAGCAGTGCCCGACGCGACGAGCGGTCGTTGCCTGCGTGATCCGCAAGGGCGGAGTCAGTCACGTGTGGGTGTCCTTTCAGATGTCCGGTCGAGATGTCCGGTCGAGATGTTCGACCGCGTGCGCGGTCCACATGATGGTGCGTACGGTCACGGAGATGCCAGTTTAGGAGGCGGACCCCCGATCCGACCGACTTGCCCGCAGCGAAATCGGCGTCGCGGCCCCGAGCTCCGGCGACGGTCGATCGGCAGGAATCAGAAGTCGAGAGCCGACAGTTCGGGGATCCACCCGGCGGACCGGTCGAGAGCCGCAGCCCACACCGCCCGGTCGAGTCGGTCGCCGGGTTCGACGCGCGCGGCCGGCGTGAACGCCGCTGCGGTGTCGGCGAGCGACGACCACGTGCCGGTGGCGACCCCGGCGAGAAATGCCGCGCCCAACGTCGTCGATTCGACGATCGGTGACACCTCGACCGGCTTGCCGCTCGCATCGGCCAGCGCCTGCACGAACGTGGGGTTCTGGCTCATGCCACCGTCGACCCGCAAGGTCGGGATCGTCAGCCCGGTGTCGGACTCGGCCGCCACCACCATGTCGGCTCCCCGATGGGCGACGCCTTCGAGGACGGCCCGGACGATGTGGGGCCGCGCGGTGCCCCGGGTCACCCCGAGCAATGTGCCGCGTGCGCCGTAGTCCCAACGCGGCGTGCCGAGTCCGAGCAGCGCCGGCACGTACACCACGCCGTCGGTGGTCGCACATCGAGCGGCCACGTCGTGGCTGTCGGCGGGCGAGTCGATCAGACCCATGTCGTCGCACAGCCACTCGACGTTGGTGCCGGCCGACAGCATGATCGCTTCGACGCCCCAGACCGTCCGGTCGGGCTCAGACCACGCGACGATCGGGAACGTGCCGTCGTCGGACCGCCGCGCGGCGCCCGGGGGCTCGTCGCCGATGCAGACGTCGAGCATGCCGCCGGTGCCGAAGGTGACCTTGGCCCGGCCGGGCTCGATGCATCCCTGTCCGATCATCGACGCCTGCTGATCGCCGACGAGTGCTGCCAGCGGGGGACTGCCGGTGATCGCGGTCGCCGCGGCGATCGTGCCCGTCGAATCGACGATGGCGGGCAACAGTCGTGGATCGACGCCCAGCCGTGCACACACGTCGTGATCCCACGCCTGGTGTTCGAACGAGTAGAGGCCCGTGACCGCGGCGTTCGTGTGGTCGGTCACGTGCGCCGTCCCACCCCTC
>CAXBAZ010000512.1:0-3632 GCA_963973395.1 uncultured Acidimicrobiaceae bacterium | reverse complement strand
CGCGGTTGTGGGCGAGTTCGATCATGCAGTCGAGGTCGGTCGTCAGGTTCGGCGCACCGTTCGCGTATGGCACGTCGGACTGGAGCGCCGCGTAGCAGTAGATCTGGCTCGGCGAGATGTTCTCGTCGTCGTCGCGGAGGCCCTGCTCGAACGCGGCCACGCTGCCGTGCACGTCACTCGGTTCCTGGTACGCCTCGGTCGAGCCGCACCACACCATCACGAGGCGGTCACAGCCGTTCTCCTCCTTGAACGTGGCGATGTCGTCGATCAGTGCCATCGCCTGGTCCCACTTGTTGGCGATGTCCTTGACCCTGATGCCGTCGAGGCGGCTGACCCAGCGCTGGTCGAAGACGGCCTCCATCGGGATGACGCCCTCCATCTCGCCCGAGATCGCGTCCAGGTCCCTGCCCTCGAGCACGCCGGCGGTCGTGGCCGCTTCCATCGCGTTCGGTGTGATCGGGTCCCATCCGCCGAAGACGATGTCGTCGAGCTCGGCCAGCGGCACGAACTCCCTGATCTTCGGATTGCGATTCTCCTCCTTCGTGCCGAGGCGGATGTGCGCCATCTGCGTGAGGGAGCCGATCGGCGGGACGGTGCCGTTGCGGGCGGCAATCACGCCGGCGATGAACGTGGATGCCACCGCGCCCATGCCGGGGGTGAGCACCCCGAGCTTGCCGGTTGCGGGAGCGATGGTTCGAGCTGTCATGAGCGACGACGTTAAGCACTGCTCATGCGATTCGTATGACAGATCAGAATGTCTGAACTATCGTGCGTTGGGTGCGGCAGCTGCCCGACATCTCGATCCGCCAACTCGAGTACCTCGTCGCGGTCGCCGATTCGCCGACGTGGGCCGTCGCCGCGGCCGAGGTCGGAGTCAGCCCGTCGGCGCTGTCGCAGGGGCTGGCCGAGCTCGAACGGCGGGTCGGCGTCGATCTCTTCCGGTCGGAGGGGCGGCGGAGGGTGGTGCGCGAGGCTGCCTCGCCGGTGCTCGACCACGCACGACAGGTCGTCTCGCTGACCGGCGACCTGCAGGCGTGGTCCGAACGGGTTCGCGGCGCGTCGGTCGGCTCGGTGCGGGTCGGCATGATCGACGTGGCAGCGCTCGTCCACTTCCCCGACGTGCTGGCCAAGTTTCGTTCCGACCGACCCCACGTCGACCTCCACCTGACCGTTGCACCCTCGCGCGGTCTGTTGGACGCGCTCCGGATCGGTGACCTCGACGTGGTGGTGTGCGTGGAGCCGTCGAATTTCCCGATCGGCCTGGATGCGACGCCGGTCCTCGACGAGCCGCTCGTGGTGTATGCGCCGCGGGGTGTGTCGATCGATGCCCCCGAGCGGTGGGGGCCGTGGGTGCTCTTCCCTGCCGATTCGCATACCCGTACACAGATCGAGGCGGCGCTGCGGGCGTGCTCGGCGCCGGTCGTGCTCGCTGCGGAGAGTCATCAGCCGGACGTCCTCCGGCACATGGTCGGCCTCGGTCTCGGGTGGACGGTGCTGCCCGAGGTGCAGGGTCCCGGCAGCCGGATCGCGGTCGCAGGCCCGGAGTTGCTCACCCGCCGGATCGTTCTCGTCCGTCGCGAGGCAGCGGTCACCGATCCCGCAGCCGACGAACTGGTGGCGCGCCTCCTTGCTTGAGGGTGGGTGTCGGGGCGATGTCCGCTTCGGCGTCAGGTGCTCGTGGCGATCGACCACGTGCGGACGGTTCCGTCGCGAGTCGCGGCCGATGAGCGACACCACGAAGTGGGAGTGTGTCAGACGGGTGAAGAAGCAGAAGCCGGCCGACTCCCGCGCGCGATCGTCACGTAGGGGAAGCGGTGCTTGAGCGAATTGATCGGGCGTTCGAAAGCCGTCCAAGAAATCGCCGCCACCGCCACGGAGACGACGGCGACGACGACGAACTGTGCGGGGCTGCGTTCGACGGGTACGGGCAAGTTGACTCGGGTGTGTCGCTCGGTGATCGTCGCAACCGGCACGACGAAGAGATGAAACAAGTACACGCCGTAGCTGATCGTGCCGAGGTAGGCGAGCGGTCGGAGGGTCAGCAGACGGCCAAATGCCCCTGTACGTTCCCGGGCGACGCGATGAACCAGCCAGACGAACGCCAACGACCACCACATTTCCGTGACCGCAGCGATACCCGACCGCGGTAGGCCCCACCGGCCCACTGCCACGTCGACCAACCCGAGCACGATGGCGAGAACTCCCAGACCGTCGACGATCCGATCAGCTCCCCTCGATTCCCGCCACACGAACGCGAGCAGCGCCCCGAGCCCCAGCGAATCCAGCACCGAAGGGGTGAGGATGGCGATGCCCCCCGACCACATGTCGGTCGCGACCGTGAGGATCACTCGGGTGGTGAGTGCGGCAGCGATCACGAATCCGATGAGCCACGGCAACGCCCGCCGCGGGGCGAACAACACCACGAAAGGCCACAGCAGATAGAACTGCTCCTCGACCGCCAGCGACCAGACGTGCGTCACCGCTCCGAACTGTCCGTCGGACATGACGTGCCAGTTGGACAAGTAAGCCAGGTTCCAGCCGAGGTCAGCGCGCATACCTTCGACACCGATCAAGGCCCCGACCAGGAGGGTCGCGTAGTAGACGGGAAAGATGCGCAGCGCACGCCTGGCGTAGAACGACCTCAGAACTCCGCCCATCGGCTGAGCGACTTGCTCTGCGTCCCTTCGGGCATCGATCAAGATTCCGGTGATGAGGAAGCCGCTCAGCACGAAGAAGAGTTGCACACCGTAGGCGCCGTGCTGCGACCACGGGTGCCGTTCGGGATCGAGTGTATGGCACAGCACCACCCCGAGAACGGCGATGGCGCGCAGGCCGTCGAGGTGGTGCATCCGGTCCCGCACGCCCGAAGGCTAGCTGACGACAATCGGCAGACCAGTGGGCAAAGGCGATGGCGTCGACCCGCAGATCATCACAGAAGCCCCACATGGTTCGGTAGTGCCAGACGCCTTCGGTGCGGGTAAAGCATCGGCCGACCGAGCTCCCGGTCAGGAGCGCTCGCATCGGACCAAGAGAGTTACGAGCACGTCAGTGACGAGTCGGGAGCATCACGCCTTTCTTCGGTCGAGCTGGACCCGACGAACAGTGGCCACCCTGATCCGGTGGGCGGCCAGCGCCGCCGCGATGTGCCAGCCGACCGGGCCCGAGCGCACGCAGCGGTGGAGCATCCACCACTCGAACGTGCGGCGCTGCTGGGACTTCGTGGCGGGATCGTGCTCCAGCGCCCCGAACAGCGAGTCGGGCCGCTTGGTGTACACACAACCTGACTCCTGGTCACTGACGAAAATCTCGTACTGCAGATTGACCGCGACGTCCGTTGGTCCTCGTAGAGACTGTCGCCCGCCGGCACCCCACCGACGGCCCTCAGCGCGTCAGCGCGAAAGAGAACCGAAGACGGCGGCGGCGGCATCAACAAGACCTCCCGTGCGATCCGTCGTGCGAACGCCCCTCGACCGAAGGTGCGCGGTGCGTCGGCCACCACTGGGTGGTCGACGGCTGGTGCGTCGTCACCGACGACGCGATGCTTCGTGGTTCCGCAAATCATTGCGGCCGTGGGCTGGCCGGCGAGCACAAGCAGCTGCCGTGCGAGCTTCTCCGGGCACCACCGATCGTCG
>CAXBAZ010000511.1:0-3636 GCA_963973395.1 uncultured Acidimicrobiaceae bacterium | reverse complement strand
GCCTTCAGCGGCTTGCCCTGCTCGCGGGTCATCAGTTCGGCGAGGGTGTCGCTCCGCTCCAGCATCAACCGCCAGGCGGCGTACAGCACATCGGCCCGTGCGTGTGCGGTCGTCGTCGCCCACGAGCCGAACGCGGCGTCGGCGGCGGCCACGGCGTCGGTGGCGTCGTCGGCGCCACCGTCGGGCACCGATCCGATCACCTCACCGGTCGCAGGGTCGGTGACCTCGAACTTCCGCCCCGAACGTGCGGCCTGCCAACTCCCGTCGATGAACATGTCGACGACGATAGGACGCCCGGCGTCGAGGTGCCGGGCCCGGTGGCTGGGTCGGGCGGTATTCCGTCTGCCAGGATGCCGCAGTGGCATGGTGGGAAGCACTCCTGTTGGTCCTCGGAGGAGTGGCGGCAGGTGTGATCAACGCCGTCGCAGGTGGTGGATCGACGCTCACCGTGCCGCTGCTCGTCCTGGCCGGTGTGCCCGGCAACGACGCGAACGGCTCCAACCGGATCGGAGTGCTCACGTCCAACGCAGCCGCCGCGACGACGTTCCGCAAGCTCGGCGTCCGCGGACTGTCCAAGTCGGCTCCCGTGCTGGTGCCGATCATCGTCGGGTCGCTGATCGGCGCATTCCTGATCACCCGGCTCACCGACGACACGTTCGAGCGCGTCTTCGGGTTGGTCATGCTCCCGATCATCTTCCTGTCGATCCGCAAGCCGAAGGTGAAGCTCGACGCCGAACCGTGGCCCGTCCCGCTGACGGTCGTGGTGTTCCTCGCCGTCGGCCTCTACGGCGGCGCGGTGCAGGCCGGCGTCGGGCTCGTGATGCTCGCGGCGCTGACACGAGCGGGATACGACCTCGTGACGGCGAACAACATCAAGGTGGTCGCGAACCTCACCCTGACCGCGGTGGTGTTGCCGATCTTCATCGTGCAGGGCAACGTCGAATGGGTGCCGGCGCTCATCCTCGCCGCCGGTTTCACCTCCGGCGGCTGGATCGGGGCACATGCGGCGGTCAAGGGTGGTGAGCGCCTGATCCGTGGTGGCATGATCGTGTCGGCGCTGCTGCTCTCGGGCAGCCTGCTCGGGCTCTACTGACGGCTGCGCCGGCCGACGACGTTGCGGGTCGGTCGCAGCTCAGCCGGCGTACTTGCGGGCCCGCCCCATCTCGCGCTCGGCATCGCGGAGCGCGTCGCGCTCGGCGATCGCATGCCGCTTGTCCTCCTTGGAGCGGCCCTTGCCGACTCCGATCTCGACCTTGACGCGCCCGTCCCGGAAGTAGAGCGTCATCGGCACCAGCGACACTCGATCCTGGTCGACGCGTGCCTTCAGCTTCACGATCTCGGATCGGTGCAGCAGCAGCTTCCTCGACCGGTCGGGGTCGTGGGCGCCGAAACCGATCGCGAACGAATACGGAGCGATGTGGATGCCGTCGAGCCAGGCCTCGCCGTTGCGGATCCGCACGTAGCCGTCGGTGATCTGCACCTGCGCCTCGCGCAGGCTCTTGACCTCGCTGCCCAGCAGCACCAGACCGGCCTCGAACGTGTCGGTGATGGCGTAGTTGCGGCGTGCGGCGCGGTTGCTCGCGATCAGCGTCGTGCCGTCGGGCGCGCGCTTGGCCTTGGTCGACTTCTTCGCCATCGTGCGCAGGCTACCGAGCGGCCCCGTTCCGTGGCTCGTGGGTTGGGCGCCACTAACCTCCGCGATGTGCTCAGAGTCGGCCGTGAAGTCTTCGACGCCATCTGTGACCTGGCGTTTCGCGAGTACCCGCTCGAGATGTGCGGGCTGATCGCCGGCGCGCCGGGCGCCGACCGGGCGCTGCGGTTCCACCCGTGCCGCAACGACGCCGAGTCCGCCAAGGTGTACACGATCAACCCGAAGGATCACCTGCACGCCGAGATGGACGCCGACGATCGTGACGAGGAGATCATCGGCGTCGTGCACAGCCACACGCACTCCGAGCCGTATCCGAGCCCGACCGACGTGCGCCAGGCACCCGACCCCGGCTGGCACTACGTGATCGTCGGTCTGAAGCGGGACGCGCCCGAACTGCGCAGCTACCGGATCGTCGACGGCGAGATCGTCGAAGAGCCCGTCGAGCTGATCTGAACCCGAACGGAGCGAACCGGGTTTGCTCCGTTCGTGCCTGCTGATCGTGCCGACGCTGGTTCATCCGAACCATTCGCCCGTAGAATCCTGACGAGTCGGATCGGATTTGTCGGAATGATCCTCGGAACGAGGCGGTTGTGGACAGCATGAGCATGATGACCGAACAACGGCACGCCACGCACGTCGGCGTGCACACGGGTGTGTTGGGTCTCGTCGGCAATACGCCGGTGGTCGACGTGTCGAACCTGTCGCCCAACCCGAACGTCCGGATCCTCGCCAAGCTCGAGATGCAGAATCCGTTCGGTTCGGTGAAGGACCGGATCGCGAAGGCGATGATCGAGGCGGCCGAGGCCGACGGTTCGCTGCGGCCCGGTCAGACCATCCTCGAACCGTCGTCGGGCAACACGGGTATCGCGCTCGCCGCGATCGCTCGGCTGAAGGGCTACCCGATCAAGATCCTCATGCCCGAGAGCGTCTCGATCGAGCGACGCCAGATGCTGGAGATCATGGGCGCCGAGATCATCCTGACGCCGGGGCCGGAAGGTTCGAACGGTGCGGTCAAGCGGGCGCAACGGCTCGCGGCCGAGCACCCCGAGTGGTGCTTCATCTACCAGTACGGCAACGACGCCAACCCCCGTGCCCACTACGAGGGCACCGGGCCGGAGATCTGGCGTGACGTGCCCGAGATCACCCATTTCGTCGCCGGTCTCGGCACCAGCGGCACCCTGATGGGCACCGGGCGGTACCTCAAGGAGCAGAACCCCGACATCCAGATCGTCGCCGTCGAGCCGCCGCTCGGCGAGCGTGTCGAGGGCCTCCGCAACATGGACGAGGGCTACATCCCTCCCGTGTTCGAGCAGTGGAACGGCTACGAGCTGCTCGACCGCAAGCGGGTGGTGCGCCCACGCGAGTCGATCGAATGGGTCCGTCGACTGGTCGACGAGTGCGGCGTGTTCGCCGGATTGTCCTCGGGTGCCGCCCTCGCCGGCGCAGCCAAGGTCGCGGCCGACATCGACGAGGGCACGATCGTGTTCATCGTCTGCGACGGCGGCTGGAAGTACCTGTCGACCGGTGCCTACACGGCCGATCTCGACGAGGCCGAACAGAACGCCGAAGCGATCATCTACTTCTGACGGGTCTCGATCCGCCGAACCGGTCCGGTGGGCCGGCGGGTCCCGGCATCGGCGCCGCCGTCCCTCGCGCCACCGGGCGTTTCCCTGCTGTTCACGTCATCGCTACAGTCGGCGCGACATGTCGACGCTGCCGCCAGCTCTCGCGCGCCTCACGCCACTGCCCCGCCCCGCCCGGGCCGCGCTCGTCGTCCTGCTGATCTACGTGTTCCTCGTCGGTGTGTCCTCGCTCGAGGGCGGCATCAACGTGATGGGGGCCGACACGCAGGCCCGGTTGTTCGACAATGTCGATCACCCGCTCGCGGGCCTCTTCGTCGGCATCCTCGGCACCGTGCTGGTGCAATCGTCGTCGGCGAGCACGTCGGTGATCTCACCGACGATCTCCTCGCCGTCGCCGAGCAC
>CAXBAZ010000510.1:0-3639 GCA_963973395.1 uncultured Acidimicrobiaceae bacterium | reverse complement strand
TAGACGCTTGATCGGGCAAGCGAAGGGCGATTGCTGCGGGCCCTCCATGCTTCTGGATTGCCAGTACCCGACGCCTTGGCGTGGGGTGACGCGGATAGTGCTTTGGGGCGACCCTTCGTTCTAATGGAGCGCATCGCTGGTTCGACAGCGGTAGGTCCGCTCGCGCGAGATCGATATTTCGTCGAGCGCCATGATCTTCTCGCTCACCAAATGGCCGACATGCTTGCGTCGATACACGCTGCCCACGTCCCAGCGGGATTTCTTGACGCTCCGGTTTCGCCTGCCGCCGACGAGCTGGAACGGTGGCGGCAGGCCGCCACTGCGACGCGCGATGCGCAGCTTCCGATCTTCGGCGCCGTCTTCGAATGGTTGGATCGGAACCGGCCCACCAGCAGCGGGAGACCGGTCCTTGTACACGGTGACTTCCGAACTGGCAACTTGATCTACGACCACACCGGCTTTGTGTCCGTTCTAGATTGGGAGATGGCACACCTGGGCGATGCGCTCGAGGATGTGGCCTGGGCGCAACTCATCTGCTGGCAGCTCGGCACCGGCCGAGTCGGCGGGCTCGTCGACCGCAACACCTGGGCGAAACAGTACGAGCGAGCATCGGGTCGCCGGATCGACGGCGGGTCCCTTAGGTTCTGGGAGGTGCTTGGGTCCTTAAAGATGTCGATCCTTGCGTGGCGTGCAATCCAAGTCACGGCCGACGGCAAGGAGCGGTCGCTTCTCGAACAGCTCCGCGCCGACCTTGCCCGCGAACTGGCAACGCAAGTGGCCGGCTAGCCCACGTCTGTTCAGTCAGCAGGGTGCTGATATCACATCGTGCGTCGATGGTGCGCGTCGTATGTAGCTCTCAGGACCGAGTCGACGATGACACGGATCCCTCGCATCGGCCTGCTTTATCGAGACCGATTAGACGCTTGATGCGCATCGTCGGCGATAGCGCCACTACGGACTTGGTTTCTTGGCCCTGACCCGATTTCTGCCGTTCCGGCCGACGATACGAGAACGCTGAGCCAGACCGACCGGTGACAGCGGTGTAGTTTCTTTGATGTGCCTCGTGCGGAATGGATGAAGTCGGAGTTGCAGGGCAGTCCGTCAGGCTGGGTGTTTGTCTGGACGTCGACCCGAATTCGGTTCCGTTATTCCAACTCTCGAACTCGGATCTGTGACGCAAAATGAGCAGTGAGCAGAGGTCAAGCACTTCGGCAGGGCCAATCGCTCGCAAGCGGGGCCGGCCTCGGCACGAGGAACCTAGCCAGGAGTACGAGACGAAGCGGCGCGAGGTTGTCAGCGTCGCGAGTGAGGTCTTCCGAGTGCAGGGCTACGACGCCGGCACCCTCGAGGACGTCGCCGCAGCAATGAACCTGCGAAAAGCGAGTCTCTACTACTACGTCAAGTCAAAGGCAGACCTGCTGCGCCTGATTTTTGATCGTGCCATCGACAGATCGCTGGAGCAGATCGAGGAGTACCTAGCCATTGAGGATCCACGCGATCGGCTTGAAGCGCTGATCCGTCATCAGGCGGTCACGGTTGCCAAGGATCCGGCCCTGTTCGCAGTGTTCTTCGACCACCGCGCAGGCCTGAACGATGACGATATGGCGGACATCACCGCTAAGGAGAGGCGGTACCTCCGCCACTTCATCGAAGCGGTCGAAGACGCTATGGACGCCAACGTGCTGCCGAAGGCTGACTCGCGCATGATGGCGGCTACTTTGATCGGAATGTCCAGCTGGGTCTACAAATGGATGGATCCAGTTCGCGATGATCCCCTGGTCTTCGCAGACCTGTGTGTTCAGTTGATCCTTCGACCGAGGGGCAACGATGAATACCGCAAGCGAACCGGGTGACATCGCCGGCCCACCGTTGGGTCGGCGCTGTCGCGGCGAGTTGCGGTCAAGAGGACGCACCACAGGCGTCAGACTGCGCGATCACGCTCTCCCACGGTCGACGTATTGATCGGCACGACCGCACGACGATGGATCTCCCGGGGCGGGTTCGGTAGCCGCCGCCGTCGTCGCGGCTGGCGAACCTACACCTCGGAATTTGTTCGACTCACCGGTTGACAGAAATAAGTCTGTCACGTAGTGTTGCTTCGAAAGGGAGGTATGACATGAGTGTCACCATGGAACGACGGGTGTATCAAGAAGGCGATACGGACATCCCCGAAGAGTTCACAGAACTGCTTACCCGGATGCTGACGCATCATCTTGAGAACTCGACGAATCCGCACTACACCCAGCTCTTGAGCCACCTGTGGGACCGTTGCATGACGCTGGCTCCGGATGAGAAGCTCAAAACAACGTTTGCCAAGCTCATGCAGCAGGAAGTTGAGCACGGGGTCATCACGTCAAGGATTCTCGCCGGCCTCGGCGTCGGACCGATCGATGCGCCGATCCGCCAGTATCTTTTCCACTTGCCGATCGACAGCTTCTGGGACCTATCGATGTTCCATGCCCTCGGCGATCGCGTCGGCTGCTACATCGGCGAAACGTGGCACGGCGTGCCGTACGAGCCGCTGCTATCCGTCGCCGACCGGCTCCATAAGGACGAGGTGTTTCACGCTACGTTCGGTCTTAGCAACCTGCGACGGGTTTGTTCCACTCCCGAGGGACTGGCTGAGGCGAATGAGAAGATCAAGATCTGGTGGCCAGCAGCGCTCGATATGTTCGGACGCTCGGACTCAGATTTTTCCGACGCGTACGTGCGCTGGGGACTGCGCGAGCTGAACAACGAGGACCTCCGCCAGCAGTACATCGCCGAGACGCGTCCTCTGCTCGAAGAACTCGGCATCACCGTCCCGGCCGATACCGACAACAGGCGATTCCTTTAGTCGGGATCCAGTCGGCGGCGGGTGACTGACCTATGGCAGCCGAGATGGAAGACAAGTCAACCGGGGGACTCGCATCTGGTCGTAAGCCGGTCGTCAAGTTCACGAGACACAGTGAACATGCGCTGGCCATGGAGGTCGGACTCGGAGACTATCGCGAAGTTTTTTTCGTGTTGATCGGTGAGCGCAGCGTCGCGATCAGTTCCTACGACGAAACGGATCCGACTCATCGCGAGCCGACGGTTTTCGTCTTCCCTAAGCCTTATCAATGGTCTGTCGACCTCGACGACGACGAATTGATGGTCCAGATCTGGCAGGCGACCGGCGTGCAACGGTAAAGGTGACGTGGGGGCAGTGGAATGACAGAAGATGAAGAAATCTCAATCGACACTTTCACCGTGCGAGGTCATCGCAACGGCAGCCTTGTGCACGTCACGTGGACAAGCGGTGCGCTAAGCGGAGATCCTCCGACGGTCGACGCCGTTGAGGTGGAGGCCGAAATCGCTTCGCTCAGCGGTAAGGACCGCATGACGAAGCGCGCGACCTTGACTGCGGGGAGCGATCCACTCGCCGATGTGCTGAGCGCCGCCCGACTAGTTTGCCATGTGATCGATCGCGTTGCGGAAATCTCTCCGGCTGAACTCGAGACCGCACTGCAGGCCGAATCGATCCCACTCGACTGAGTGTCGTTCGCCGCGTCGCTCATACTCAGCCCGTAATCGTCGCCCGGTCCTCGCTGAAGTCGAACCAACTCTTGACGCGTAGCTCGTTTCTCGATATCTTTCTACCTTGCAGTCGATAGAATC
>CAXBAZ010000509.1:0-3649 GCA_963973395.1 uncultured Acidimicrobiaceae bacterium | reverse complement strand
GAGCCGATCGACGACGAACCCGTCAGCGTCACCCTCGCGATCGACGACGACAGCCTGGACGACGACGCGGACGGGAACGACGCGCCCGAGGCGGATGCATCGGACGACCCCGTCATCGAGCTGCGGTTCAGTGCCACCGAGGTACTGCGCCAGAAGGACTTCGCCGAGTACTCGAGCGACGAACTGCACGAGGCCCAGGAGCTCATGAGTCGCTTCCGACTCGTCGGTTCCCCCCGCCGTTCGCTGCGGCTCACACCGTCGACCACGCGGACCGCTCGACCGGACCTGCGTCGCACCGTGCGGGCCGCGATGCGATCGGGTGGCGAGCCGATGCGGCGCCACCACCTCCGCCCGGGCACCCGGCACCGCCGACTCGTGTTGCTGCTCGACGTCAGCGGCTCGATGGAGCCGTACGCCCGCGCGCTGATCCGGTTCGTCCACGCCGCGGTCGCCGGTCGGCAGAAGGTCGAGGCGTTCGCGCTCGGCACCCGACTGACCCGCCTGACCCGGGAACTGTCGTCACGCGATCCGGACGAGGCGCTGCGTCGGTCGGCGCAGCGGGTCAGCGACTACGGCGGCGGCACCCGGCTCGGCGAGGGCCTGCAGGTGTTCAACGACGAATGGGGCCAGCGGGGCATGGCCCGCGGGGCGGTCGTCGTCGTGCTCTCCGACGGCTGGGACCGAGGCGACCCCGAGCTGCTCGGCGAGCAGATGCAGCGGCTCCACCGTGTCGCCCACAAGGTGATCTGGGTCAACCCGCTCAAGGTGACACCCGGCTACGCGCCGCTCGCACGCGGGATGGCCGCCGCGCTCCCCCACGTCGACGCGTTCGTCGAAGGCCATTCGATCGACGCGATCGAGCAGTTGGCCGACGAGATCGCGACGCCCTGACCGTCGGAGTCTGGAACGGCGCCCGGTGAGGGGCAGACTGGAGCCATGAAGGACTTGCTGGACGACATCGACCGCTGGCAACGGGACGGCAAGCGGGTCGCACTCGCCCGCGTCGTCGACATCGAGGGTTCGGGCCCGCGTGACCCCGGTGCCGCGATGGCGGTCAACGAGGTCGGTGAGGTCGTCGGCAGCGTCAGTGGCGGCTGCGTCGAGGGCGCGGTCGTGAGCGAGTCGCTGTCGATCCTGCAGGGCGAGCGCGACGCCGGCGTCATCACGTTCGGGTACAGCGACGACGAGGCGTTCGCCGTCGGTCTCACGTGCGGCGGCACGATCCGACTCTTCATCGAAGAGCTCGACTGGTGACCGACCGGGTGTATCCCGCGCTGTCCGCCGCGATTCGCGACGAGGAGCCCGTCGCGCTCGTCACCGTGATCGACGGCGGCGCCGTGGGCGCCAAGCTGCTGGTCCGTCCCGGTGCGGCTCCGCTCGGGTCACTCGGGCACGACGAACTCGACCGGGTCGCCCGGCGCGACGCGCTCGCCGAGCTCGAGGCGGGTCGGTCCGGGGTACGGCACTACGGTCCGGCGGGCGAGACCACACCGGAGGACCTGGTCGACACGCCGGTCGTCCGGGTGTTCGTCGAGAGCTGGGCGCCACCGCCCCAGATGTGGATCTTCGGGGCGGTCGACTTCACCGCCGCCCTGGCCAAGGTCGCCAAGGTGCTCGGCTACCGGGTGACCGTGTGCGACGCCCGCGAGGTCTTCGCCACCCGACGCCGTTTCCCGATGGCCGACGAGGTGCGGGTGACCTGGCCGACACCGATGTTCGACGAGCGCGGCGGACAACTCGGCGCACGCGACGCGGTGTGCATCCTGACCCACGATCCGAAGTTCGACGTCCCGGCGGTGCAGGGGGCGTTGGCTACCGAGGTCGGCTACATCGGGGTGATGGGAAGTCGCACGACCCACGAACGGCGGATGGAGCGGCTCGCCGAGGCCGGCGTCGACGATCCGGCCCAGCTCGACCGGCTCATGTCGCCGGTGGGCATCGACATCGGAGCGCGCACCCCGGAGGAAACGGCCGTCTCGATCTGCGCCGAGATCATCGCCCGACGGACCGGACGGGTCACCCCGTCACTTCGCGACGGTGAGGGCCCGATCCACCAGTGAACCGACGTCGGTGGCGGCATCGATCTGGGCGGCCTCGGCATCGCCGAACCGCAACGACTTGTCGGGCAACCACGTGATCTCCACGTGGTTGCCGGAGTTCGGCGAATGGATCATGGCGTCGTCGCCGATGTAGATCGAGATGTGACCCGGGTAGTACACGAGGTCGCCGGCCTCGGCGTCGTCCCGCTCGGTCGCCGTGGCCGCATCGATCTGATCGCGACTCACACGTGGGATCTCGACACCCGCCGAGCCGTACGCCCAGATCGTGAGACCGGAGCAATCGAATCCGACACCCGGCTCGGACGCCAGGTTCCGGTACGGCACGCCGAGCTGGCTGATCGCGTTGAGCACGGTGTGCTGCTTGGCGACCGAGACATCGGCCCATGCGTCGCTCAGGGCTCCGTCGGCGAGCTCGACCTCACGTTCGGTCAGCGTCGCCGCCTGGTCGCGGTACTGCACGAAGCGCACGTAGTCGATCGGGCGCGAGGTTCGCTCCCAACGCGTGAGTGCGTTGACGGCCTGCCCGGCCGCGTCGGCGATGACCGCCGACGTCGTGCGGGGTGCGGCCCCGGCGCCGCTGTCGACCAACGTCACGCCCGCGAGGCTCAGCACGCACGACAGTGCGACGACGGCCCGGCGCGGCGCGCGGCCGGCGAGGAATCGGTTCGGGTGGTGGTCTCGAGTCATGCTCTGGCTCTCTTCCGGCGTGGCGTCGCCCAACACGCACCACTCGAAGTGGTGAAGCTATCGTCACGCATCCGTAACAAAACGTCGTTCTCGTAACTATTTTCGTCACAATCGACACCTGTTCGTCGTCAGACCGCACCGGCGGCGTGACTCAAGAATCCGTCTGTGTTGCATACTCGGAACATGACGACTCCCGCCGACCGACGTGCGAACACGTTGGTCGTGCTGCTCGCAGCGGGTGAGGGCAGCCGGTTCGACGGACCGACGCACAAGCTCCTCGCGGATCTCGGCGACGGCACCACCGTGGCCGCGGCCGCCATCAGGCACGCTCTCGAAGCTGCCGTCGGCGACGTCGTCGTGATCACCGGAGCGGTCGAGCTCGACCACGTCGTCGCCACGACGACCGCGTCGGGGCGGGCGGCGACGATCGTGCACCATCCGGGCTGGGGCGACGGTCAGGGCTCGACACTGCAGGTGGCGGTCGCCGAGGCCGAACGGCGGGGTGCGAACGCCATCGTCGTCGGGCTGGGCGACCAACCGTTCATCGATCCCGAGGCCTGGCGCCGCGTCGCCGCCCACGCCGCCCCGATCGTGGTCGCCACCTACGGCGGTCACCGCCGCAACCCGGTGCGGCTCGACCGGTCGGTCTGGCCGCTCCTGCCCACCGCGGGCGACGAGGGGGCCCGCTCGCTCCTGCGCGTGCGGCCCGAACTCGTCGAGGAGATACCCTGCCCGGGGTCGCCCGCCGACATCGACACCCTGGAGGATCTTGCGTCATGGCAGAGAAAATCGTCAACGAGTTCACCGTGAACCGCCCCATCGAGGAGGCCTGGCCGATCATCTGTGACGTCGAGCGGATCGCCCCGTGCCTGCCGGGCGCCCAGCTGGAAGAGATCGAGGGC
>CAXBAZ010000508.1:0-3653 GCA_963973395.1 uncultured Acidimicrobiaceae bacterium | reverse complement strand
GATCTCGTTCACCGCCAAGATCTCGCTCGGGTTGATGATGGGAGCGACGTTGTTCGGCTACCTCATCCGCCTCGGTCTCATCATGCTGGCCGTCCTGCTCGTCAAGGACGCCGGTTGGATTTCGCTTCCGGCACTCGGAGCGACCATCATTGTGACGCACCTCGGACTTCTGCTCTGGGAGCTGAAGTACGTCGCGATCTCCCTTGCCCACCCTGGCCTCAAGCCTGCCCGCCCGTAACACCATTCGGAACGACCTGAACGGAACAACAACGTGCTCGCACTCGAATTCCCGCCGATCAACGAAATCCTCCGTTGGCGCGATCTCTTCCCGACGTTCAACAAGGTCGCGCTCATCGCGGTCGCCGCTGCACTGATCGGGATCGTGATCTTCCTGCTGGCGTCGCGTCAGGACGGGCTCAAGGCGCCGAAGGGCGCCCGGAATCTGGCCGAGACGATCATCGAGTTCATCGAGAACCAGATCATCATGCCCACGATGGGCCGCAGCGGGATGGGATGGACGCCGTTCCTGCTGAGCCTGTTCGTCTTCATCTATCTCTGCAACCTGCCCGGCATCATCCCGGTGATCTACATGCCGGCCACGGCCCGCATCGCGATCCCGATGTTCCTGGCGCTGCTCGTGTGGGTGATCTTCATCGGCGTCGGCTTCAAACATCAGGGCGCCGCGTACCTCAAGAACTCGCTGTTCCCGCCGGGTGTGCCCGGCCCCCTCTACATCCTCGTCGCACCGATCGAGTTCATCTCGACGTTCCTCGTGCGCCCGTTCTCCCTGACCGTCCGACTCTTCGCCAACCTGCTCGCCGGGCACATCCTGCTCGTCACGTTCTCACTGCTCACCGAAGAGCTGGTGCAGGGCGACAGCTGGATCCTCAAGCCGGTCGGCATCCTGCCGTTCTTCATGCTGATGTTCATCACGGCATTCGAAGTCCTCGTCGGCTTCCTGCAGGCCTACATCTTCACCATTCTCGCTGCCGTGTACATCGGCGGTGCGGCACACCCCGAGCACTGATCAGCAGTTCTCGCTCTCCCAACCCAGACAGCAACAGGAGATCAATCCCAACATGGAAGCATTCAGCATCCTCGCTCAAACCGGCCTCGACGCCGAAGGCGCCAAAGCTGCCGCGGCTGCCGGCTCGGCCGGCTTCGCCTACGGTCTCGCGGCCATCGGTCCCGGCATCGGCATCGGTTACCTCGTCGGCAAGTCCGTCGAGGCCATGGCCCGTCAGCCCGAAGCTGCCGGCATGGTCCGCACCACGATGTTCCTGGGCATCGCCTTCACCGAGGCGCTCGCCCTGATCGGCTTCGTGGTCTTCATCCTCATCGGCCTCTGATCGGGTCCGAGATCGCCACGTTCCGTAAGTCCACTACTCCCGCGAAGGAGCTGACGTGCTGACAGCCGTCGTCACGAGGGGACTCGCCATCGAGCTGAAGTTCGTCGCCGCCGAAGACGGCGACGACGGAGGCGAGATGATGTCCTACGAGGAGTCGCAGGATTTCTGCGAGTTCCCCTACGAAACCGAAGAGGAGTACGAGGCGAATGCCTCGGCTGCTCACCCGTGCCTGGATGGCCCGTCGCCGCTGGCGGTCGAGGTCAAAGAGCTCGCGTGGGGCGCCGGCGCGTTCATCGTGCTCGCGCTGCTCATGCGCTTCTGGCTGTTCCCGGCCGTCAAGAAGGGCATGGACGCTCGCTACTCCCTGATCCAGGGAGGCCACGAGCAGGCCGACAACGCCCGCGCCGCGGCGCGCGCCGAGGTCTCCGAGTACGAGTCGTCGCTCGCCACGGTGAAGGCCGAAGCGAACGAGCGGATCGACGCCGCCCGCCACACGCTGGAGACCGAACGGGCTGCTCGCCTCGCCGAGGTCAACGCCGCGATCGCCGCCAAGCGTGAAGCGGCCGCGGCCGACGCCGATGCGGCCCGTCGGGCCGTGGAGGCCGACGTCGTCACCGCCGCCGTCGACGTCACGACCCGCACGATCGAGCTGGCGACCGGTACGGCGCCCGATCCGGCTGCCGTCCGCTCGGCGGTCGAGCAATCGATGAGCGCAGGAGTCCCATCATGAACCTGTTCACGATCCTGGCCGCCGACAGCGGCGAGCCCATCGACGACGCACGGTCGATCAACTGGCTGCTGCCGGCCGACGCCGAGCTCATCTACGGCACGCTCTCGTCGCTGCTGATCTTCTTCGCGCTGTACAAGTTCGCGTGGCCGGCCATCAAGAAGGCGATGGCCGAGCGCAGCGAGAGCATCCAGAGCGAACTCGAGTCGTCGACTGCCGCCAAAGCCGAGGCCGACGCCGAAGCTGCCGGCATCCGTCAGGCCGCCGGCGACATCGACGCCGAGCGCCAGCGCCTCTTCGCAGAGGCCGACACCCAAGCCGAAGCCGTTCTGGCCGACGGTCGGGCTCGGCTCGAGCAGGAGGTCGCAGAACTCGAGGCCCGTGCCGACGCCGACATCGTGGCCGCATCCGGCCGGGTCAACGACGAGCTGCGCGGGGAGATCACCCGGTTGTCGAACGCTGCCACCGAGCGACTGCTGGCGTCCGGCGCGCTCGACGACGCCACGCAGCAGGACCTCATCGAATCGTTCATCTCACGAGTAGGAGCCGGCCAATGAGCGACGCACGCATCGACGGCTACGCCAGAGCACTGTTCGAGATCGCTCGGGCCGAAGGCACGATCGACGAGGTCGAAGACGAGCTGTTCCGCTTCGCCCGGTCGTTCGAATCGAGCGACGAACTCCGCAACGCACTCACCGACGAGCAGGTGCCGGCCGGCAAGCGCCAGGCGATCGTCGAAGATCTGCTCGGCGGCAAGGCCACGGCGACCACGACCCAGCTGGTGTCGATGGTCGTCGGTTCGGGCCGCGGCCGCGACCTGCCCGCCATCGTCGACAAACTGGTCGCACGAGCCGCCAACTCGAAAGATCTGTCGGTGGCCGAGGTGCGCAGCGCCGTGGCCCTGACCGACGATCAGCAAGACCGCCTGAAGGCGGCGCTGGCCAACGCGACCGGCAAACAGGTGAGCATCAAGGTCATCGTCGACCCCTCCGTCCTGGGCGGCCTCGTCGCCACCGTCGGCGACACCGTCATCGACGGCAGTGTCCGCACTCGCGTCGACCAACTCAAGAGCCGTCTCTAGACATGACCGTGACGAACGCACCTCACTCGCAGACCGCAAGGGATCATCAACATGGCTGAACTCACCATCTCCGCCGCCGACATCGCATCGGCGCTCAAGAACAATCTGGAAGGTCTCGAGTCGAACCTCGAGGCACGTACCGTCGGCCGTGTCGCCGAAGTCGGCGACGGTATCGCCCGTGTGTCGGGCCTCCCCGACGCGGCCGTGAACGAGCTCCTCGAATTCGAGGACGGCTCGGTCGGCCTCGCGCTCAACCTCGACGAGGCCTCGATCGGCGCCCGGCATCATGGGCCGCCAGCCCGTGCACGAGCCGCTGCAGACCGGCATCAAGTCGATCGACGCGATGACCCCGATCGGCCGCGGTCAGCGCGAGCTGATCATCGGTGACCGCAAGACCGGCAAGACCGCCATCGCGATCGACACGATCCTCAATCAGAAGGGTCTCGGCGTGAAGTGCATCTACGTCGCGATCGGCCAGAAGGGTTCGACCGTCGCG
>CAXBAZ010000507.1:0-3657 GCA_963973395.1 uncultured Acidimicrobiaceae bacterium | reverse complement strand
GACGATGACGTAGCTGAAGCCCCACCGCTCGCGACGGGCTTGCAGGTCGTCGATGAGCTTGTCGGTCGGGCCGACGAGTGCGAACGGCGAGTCGGCGATGACCTCGCGCGGTGCGCCGGTGAACTCCGACAGTGTGCCGAGTGCTTCGTCGACGTCGTCGGTGACGAACACCATGAACGCGCGGATGTTCATCTCGATGTCGTCCAGCCGATCCGCCGCGCCGGCGGCGGCTCGGACGATGCCGACCTTCTCGTCGACCGCGGCGGCCGTCATCGTGGCGAACGTCGATGCGTCGACCGCGCCCGACGTGAGCGTTGCATTGATGCCGACGATGTCGGCCTCGCGGGCCGCGAACTTCAACACTCGCGGCCCCCCGCCCCCGATCAACACCGGCGGCGGCGACTGGATCGGTTTCGGCGAGCCGTCGTAGTCGGTGATCGAGTAGTGCTCACCCTCGAACGTGAACGGACCGTCGCCGAGCGCACCCTTGATCACCGCCAACCCCTCGATGAAGCGGCTGACGCGCACGCCGGGAGCGTCGTACGGGATGCCCGACTGCTCGTAGTCGCTGACCATCCACCCGGCGCCGAGTCCGATCTCGACCCGACCGTCCGACAGCACGTCCATCGTCGCGAGTTCCTTCGCGAGCACGACCGGGTGTTTGTAGTCGTTGTCGTACACGAGCGCGCCGAGCCGCAACGTCGACGTGGCGTCGGCGGCGCACTGGAGCGCCGGCACCGGTGCGAGCTGATCGGAGAAGTGGTCGGGCATCGTGAGCGTCGAGTAGCCGTTGGCCTCGACGTTTCGAGCCAGGTCGACCCACTCCCGGCGGTTCCCGGTGCCGTTGACCTGGACACCGAAACGGAACGGACGCGGCGAACTCGACATGGGCACACCTTAGAAGCCCGACCTCGCGAGCCGGCTGCCACCCGCCGGCGCAGAGGCATCGGTAGTGTCGGTGGCACTGTGACGCGGCTGAGCTGGGTGTTCCGGATGGCGTTGGTGATCGGCGCCGGCGCACTGTTGACCAAGGCGACGGTCGTCGCCGTCGCACCCAGGCTGTGGCGCATCGCGAACGCGCACGAGGAGGCCCCGGTCGAGCTGCCCGACTTCGCCGACCTGGCCCAGCGCTCGTACGTGTACGACCTGTCGGGGCGCGAGATCGCATCGTTCGAGGTCGAGAACAGCCAGCCGATCCAGCTCGCCGATGTGCCCGATCACGTGGTCGATGCGTTCCTCGCGGTGGAGGACAACGAGTTCTGGGTGCATCACGGTGTCAACGTCCGCAGCCTGTTCCGGGCGACGCTGTCGAACTTCGCGACCGAGGGTCCCATCCAGGGGGCGTCCACGATCACGATGCAGGTCGTCAAGAACGACTACATGGCCGGCTTCGAGCGCGACGGTCGCTACAAGTTGCTGCAGGCCACGTACGCGGTCCGGCTCGAGAAGCAGAAGTCGAAAGAGGAGATCCTCGAGCGGTACCTCAACACGGTGTTCTTCGGCCAGAACTCGTACGGCGTCGGTGCCGCAGCTGAGACCTACTTCGGCAAGTCGGTGAACGATCTCGACCCGATCGAGGCGGCGTTCCTGGCCGGCCTCGTGCAGGCGCCGTCGAGCTACGACCCGATCAACAACCCCGAGCGCAGCCGGGTCCGCTTCGACCAGGTCCTCGACCGCCTCGTGTCGCTCGAGATGATCACCGAGGACGAACGGGTCGAGATCGACGAGACCTTCGTGCTCCCCGAACGTGTACGTCGGCGGGCCGAACGGGCGACCGAGCGCACATACTTCACCGAGGCGCTGCGCGACTATCTGCTCAACCGCTCCGACATCCTCGGCGAGACCTACGAAGAGCGCTACACGAAGCTGTACCGCGGCGGCCTCCGGATCAACGCCACCCTCGACCCGTTCCTCCAGGCACGGGCGGAGGAGGCCCGCAACGAACTGCCCGGCAACACGCTCGGCATCGATGCCGCGCTCACGTCGGTCGACGTCGAGACCGGTGCGATCCGGGCGATGGTCGGCGGCCGGGGGTTCGACCCCGGCCAGAACGAGGTCAACCTGGCGCTCGCGCCGAGCCAGACCGGATCGAGCATCAAGATGTACATCCTCGCCGCCGCGCTCCAGGCCGGCGCCAACCCCGAGGACATCATCGACGGCACACACCCGTGCCGGTTGCCGAACGAGGGCAACCCCGAAGAGCCGTTCTTCGAGATCCGGGGCGGGGTGAACGGCGGCGTCGACACGCTGCGGAGTCACACGGTGCGATCGATCAACTGTGCGTTCGCCCGCACGTCGCAGATCGTCGGTCTGAACCGCATGGTCGACACCGTGTACCGGATGTCGGAGAACCCGTACCTGTACGCCGGCCAACCGGCCGGTGAGCGCGAGCCGATCACGCCCTTCGCGTCGTTCGCCACGGGTGGCAACGAGCTGAGCACCCTCGACATGGCGTCGGGCATCCAGTCGATCGCGAACGAGGGTGTGCACCACCAGCCGTACTACGTCGAGTCGATCGACGACGCGTTCGGCGAGCGGATCTACACCCACGCCGACGAGGGCACCGAGGTGCTCGACCGGAACGTGGCGCTGACCGCGATCGACGTGATGAAGGGGGTGCTGACGAGCGGCACCGCCCGCGGCAGCCTCGCCGACTTCGCGAGCCGGCGCCCGGCGTTCGGCAAGACCGGCACGCAGCAGAGCAACTGGACGGCGTTCTTCGTCGGCGCCACCCCCGAGTTGGCGACGGCCGTGATGGTGCGCGATCCCGACCGGTACACGCCGATGGTCGACGTGCCCGAGTTCGCGGCCGTCGGTGTGCCTCGGGTGCAGGGCGGCACGTTCCCGGCGCAGATCTGGGGTGCCTTCAACGAGGCCGTCGCGCTCGGCCAGTTGGGCGAGCAGTTCGAGTTCGCCGACTGGGATCAGCCTGCGCCACCGCCCAGGGGAGCGGCCCGCCTGTACCTGCCCGGCAACGAGTGCCTGTTCGAGGTGATCGGGTACGAGGTGCCCGAGACGGTGCCGACCGACGAGACGGCACCGCCGGCGCCCGAGGGCTTCCGGTCGGCGGCCGCACCGCCGCCGACCGACCCCCCGACGACCGATCCGCCCGCGCCGCCGCCGGGTACGCAGCCCACCGAGACGACGCCCGACACGACACCGACGACGACCGTGCCACCACGGCCGATCTTCGGCCAGGTCGACAGTGGCACTACCATCCCACCCGATGTCGTCGATCCCAACGCTCCGCTGCCGTCGGCCCCGGCCAACCAGCTCGTCCGGCCCTGTCCCTAGGCGAGCCTGGTGACCCATCCGATCCTCGAGCTCCAGGCGGCCGACACGATGGCCGACCAGCTCCGGCACCGCCGCGAACATCTGCCCGAGCGTGAGCAGCTGCAGGCCGCGAAGAACGCGCTGGTCCGGTGGAACGAGGCACGGATGGTCACCCGCAAACGGGTCGAGGAGTTGGGGGCGACGATCGAGCGGGCCGAGCGCGAGTCGCACGAGATCGACGCCAAGCTCGAACGTCTGAACAAGCAGATGAAGACCGTGATCGCGCCGCGCGAAGCCGAGGCGTTGCAGCACGAGATCGCGACCCTGCGCCAGCAACGCGGCGAGCTCGACGACCTCGAGCTCACCGCGCTCGAGGAGCAGGCC